>CAMPIK010000007.1 GCA_946886325.1 uncultured Shinella sp. | reverse complement strand
AGCGCCGAGTTCCACATGCGCGCCTTCCGGTGGATAGATGATCTGCGGCGCGGCTTCCTTCGCGGATGTCGAGACGAGGCCGCTTGCCGTCGTCGCGAAGCGGCGCAGGCTGATCGGCAGGTCGGCCTGTGCGAGCCGGATCGCGCCGGATGGCGCGCGGGGCAGCGGCGTGATCGCGATGCCGGATTTGGCGAAGGCTTCGAAGAGGATGGGGGCAGCAGACTGGTAGCCGCTGATGCCGGGCACGGCCGCATTGTCGGCCCGTCCGACCCAGACGCCGATCACATGACGCCCGTCATAGCCGACCGACCAGGCGTCGCGGTAGCCATAGCTCGTGCCTGTCTTGTAGGCGATGCCCATGCGCCGGCTGCCGGCCGGTGGCAGCACGGCGGAAAGCGCGTCCGTCACGTTCCAGATCGCCGCGTCGTCGAGCAGCGGATCGCCGACGATGACCTCGGGCTTGCGCTCGATGCCGTCGCCGAGCCTGACCGCCCTGCCTTCGTTGGCAAGTGCCGCATAGAGCTGCACGAGGTCTCTAAGCGTTATGCCGACGCCGCCGAGTCCGATCGCGAGGCCCGGCGCCTCGCCGGCCGGCAGCACCGGGCGCACCTCGGCGCGGCGGAAGCGCACCATCAGCTTCGTCGGCCCGACGGCGTCGAGCAGGCGCACGGCCGGCACATTGAGCGACAGTTGAAGCGCCTGGCGCACGCTGACGTCGCCCTGGTAGCTCATGTCGAAATTCTTCGGGCGGTAGCCGAAGAAATCGGCCGGCCGGTCCTCGACGATCGTCTCCTGCGCCACCAGTCCGTCCTCGAAGGCAAGGCCGTAGATGAAGGGTTTGAGCGCCGATCCGGGCGAGCGGTTGATGCGCGTCATGTCGATCCAGCCGGCGCGGCTCTGGTCGAAATAGTCGGCCGAGCCGACCTCTGCGACGATCTCGCCAGTGCGCGCATCCGCCATGATCATCGCGACCGAAAGCTTTGGCCCGAGCTTTTCGGCGGCCGAGCGGGCGACCGTTTCCAATTCACTCTGGACATGGCGGCGCAGCGTCGTGTGGTGGACGGTCGCATCGGGATCCTTGCGGAGCGCCAGTTCGGCAAGATGCGCGGCATGCACCGGCATCTGCAGGCGCCGGCCGGGTACGGCTTCCAATCCGGCCCGTTCGGCCTCGCCTTCGCCGATGACGGTCGAGACGGCGAGGCGGGTCAGCACGCGCTCGCGCGCCTTCTCCGCGGCCGCGCGGTGCCGGTCCGGCCGGCGGTGCTCGGGAAGCTGCGGCAGCGCGACGAGAAGTGCCGATTCGGCAACCGAAAGCCGCTTCGGCTCCTTGCCGAAATAGGCAAGGCTCGCGGCCCGCACGCCTTCCAGATTGCCGCCATAGGGCGCGCGGGTCAGGTAGAGATCGAGGATTTCCGCCTTGCTCAGCCGCCGCTCGATCTGCAGCGCGCGGGCCATCTGGCGAAGCTTTGCGAGGATCGATCGGCTTTCCCGCGGCTCGATCAGGCGGGCCACCTGCATGGAAAGCGTCGAGGCGCCGGAGACGATGCGGCCGTTGCCGAGAAACTGGCCGGTGGCGCGCAGGAGCGCCAGCTGATCGACGCCGGCATGCTCGTGGAAACGCTGGTCCTCGTAGGCGATGAGCATGCGAACGAATTGCGGATCGACGTCTTCGGCCGCCGTTTTCAGCCGCCAGTGCCCTTCCGGCGTCGCAAAGGCACGCAGCAGGTTTCCGTCGGCATCCAGCACCTCGCGCGACACTTCCGTCGCAATTTCCAGCGGCGGCGGAAAGGCGCGGTCCGCCCGGTCGAGGCCGAAAGCGGCAATCGCCGCCCCGGCTGCGAGGCAACCGAGGCCGATCATCGCCTTGCGCAACGACAGGATCCGCACCACCGCCGTCCTTCCTACCGGGCCGCCGTGACCTGCATCCGGCCGGTCGCCGTGCGGGCCGAAAGCTGCGGCCGGTACATGTCCTCGACGGTTGCCGCCGGATGGTCGTAGGTCCCCGGCGTCACCGCGCGCACGACATAGGCGAAGGTGATCTCGCGGTTGTCGTTTGCCGTCCGGTCGAAGGCGGCGACGAAGCGGTCGCTGCGGAACTCCGTATGCGCCGCCTGCACCTCGCCGACCCACTCGAAATTCGAGAGGTTGGCGCTGCCGACGAGGTTCGGATTGTCGATCTCGAAACCGGCCGGCAGGAGGTCGGTGACGACGATCCGCGACGGCCAGGCATTGGTCTCGGTGACGCGGATGACGGCGACATAGCGCTCGTTCTGGTCCGCCTCGCTGACATTCGCCGGCTCGCCGTCGAGCGTGTAGTAGGTGCGCTCGATGGCAAAGCCGTCGCCGCCGGCCGGCAGCGGATCGGCCGGAGCCGCGACCGTCGTCAGGGTGGCGGTGATCGGATCGCCGGAACGATTGGCGACCGTCAGCGGCTGGTTCAGCAGGTCTTCGCCTGATATCTGCGTCGCGAAGCCGCCGGTGCGCGGCTCGCCGTTCACCTCGAGGCTGAGGCCCTGGTCCTCGCCGGCAACCGCGCGTGCCGCCAGCAGCATCCAGGCCTGCTCCTGCGTGCTCGTGTAGTACTTGCGGTCCCATTCGTTCGCGACGACCTTGACGAGGTCCGGGATGATCGAGGGCGCCGGCCGGCTTTCGGCGGCAAGCGCCAGCACCGCGGCGCCGTCGCGCAGCGACGAGCCGTAATCGGAGCGCGAGAGGCTCGCATTCTGCACCAGCGAGGCCATGCCGAGCGCGTCGCGGAAGACGCGGCCGGCCCGGTCGGCGTCGCCGTAGAGGCTGAGCGCGCCGGCGATGTGGGCCTTGGCGAGCGGCGTCCGGAATTCGCCGATCTTCGTGTCGGCGTAGTAGCGCAGGTCGCTGACCGCGGCCTTGCGGTTGCGCGCCAGCACATAGAGCGCATAGGCGAGCTCGTTGCCGCGTTCGCTGACATTGTTGTCATAGGAGATCGCGTTGCGCAGGTTGTTGAGCGCCTGCACCATGGCCTGTTCCGGCACGTCGAACTTCTGCTCGCGCGCCCGCGTCAGGAAGTCGGTGACGTAGGAGTCGAGCCAGAGGTCGCCCCAGCCGGGGCTCCAGAGGCCGAAGCTTCCGGAGGAGGACTGGTAGGAGAGCACGCGGTAGATCGCGTCCTGCACCCGCTTCTGGGTGGCCGTATCCTCCGGCATGCCGGATTGTTTCGACAGTTCGCTGAGATAGAGCAGCGGCAGCGCGCGGCTCGTCGTCTGCTCGGCGCAGCCATAGGGGTAGCGGTCGAGCGACATCAGCAGCGCCGGAATGTCGAAGGCGGCCGAGCGGGAGACATTGAGCGCGACCGATGCGCCGCCGAGCATGCTGCCCGCAAGGAGCTGGTCATCGACCGTCAGGCTGCCGTTTGCGGCGATCTCCAGCGTGCGCCGCGTGGTGACCGGCATGGCCGCCGGCCGCACGGGCACGATCAGCGACTGCTCCCAGCTCTCGCCGGATGCTGCCGATAGCTTGACCGTCACGACGCCGGTGCCGACGTCGCCGCCGATCAGCGGCACGGTCAGGTTCGACTTGCCGCCGGCTGTCAGCGGGACTGTCCGGGCCGCTGCGGTCTGCTCGACCATGACCGACGTGTTGTGCGTTATGTCGAGCTGGTAGTCGCCGGACGGTGCATCCGTGTTGGCGATATCGAGCCGCAGTTCCGCCCGGTCTCCGGGTGCCAGGAACTTCGGCAGGCTGGCAGTGACGACGACGGGATCGCGGATCACCACGTCCTTCGTCGCGTGGCCGACGCCGGATTTCGACCAGGCGACCGCCATCACACGGGCCGTGCCGTTGAACTGCGGAATGTCGAAGCTGACCTTCGCCTTGCCATCCGCATCGAGCTTCACGGCGCCGGAGAAGAAGGCGACGAGCTTTTCAGTCGGCGGATTGCCCTGCAGGGCCTGCTGTCCGCCGTCGCCGCCGGTGCGAAGCCTGCCGGTTGCGCCGAGCGAGCCGTCGATCAGACGTCCGTAGAGGTCGCGGATTTCGATGCCGAGCCGGCGCTGGCCGAAATACCAGCCGTCCGGATCGGGCGCCTCGTAGCGCGTGAGGTTCAGGATGCCGACATCGACGGCGGCGACCGTCACATAGGCCTCCTCGTTTGCGCCGGCGCCCTTGACGTCGACCGCGATCTCCAGCGGCTGGCGTGGGAGGGTTTTATCCGGCGTATCGAGGGTCACGGCCAGCTTGCGTTCGGCCGGATCGACGGCGAGCCACTTGATGCCGATGGCGCGCATCGGCATCCGGCTTTCCTGTGCATCGCCGGGCCGGAACAGCGTCGCCGTCACGTAGGAGCCGGCGCCCCAGTCTTCGGTCACCGGAATGTCGATCTCGCCGCCATTCTCGCCGATCGTCGCGGTCTGGACCGAAACGAGGCTTTCGGCACCCGCCATCACCAGAAGCTCACCGGCAAAGCGCGACGAAACCTTCAGCTTAGCCGTCTCGCCGATCGCATATTTGTCCTTGTCGAAGGCGATTTCCAGCGCGTCCGGCGTTTCCGTCGAGCTTGCCGCGACATACCAGCCGGCGTCGAATTCGACGCTGGTCGCCGGACCGTCGACATCAGGGCTTTCGACCTCGAGCCGGTAGCGGCCCCATTCGACCGGAACGGAGATTTCCGCGCCGTTCTCGCCGATTTCGACCGTGCCGGTCGCGACCTGCTCGGTCGACAGCACCGGTTCGTAGCGCCAGGAACTGCCGTCGCGATACCACTGGTAGTTCCGCTCGACCTTCAGCAGTTTCCAGGGCATGGCTGTCATCGCCTGCTTGCCGCCCTCAGCGTCGATGCCGATCACATGGAACTTGCCGACCGAATTCTCCGACAGTTCGCCGGAGAATTCCGGCTTGATGCCGATCATCGGTCCGTCTGCCTTGACGGGCAGCGTCAGCGAGCGCTCGACCGCGCGTCCGCCGGCCTCGCTCATGCGCACCGTCACCGTCGCGTCGATCATCTGCGTGGTCGAGGGAAGCTCGCCCACCTCGACCTGAACGACGCTCTTGCCGTCCTCGTCGAGCGATTCCAGGCCGTCGAGCGTGGTGCGGTTTTCCTCGCCCGCTTCCTCGTCGGCAAGGCCGAAGACGTAGCCGGGGAAGGCCTCGCGGGTGCGCGTCGGCTTCAGCACGATCTCGCCTTCGAGATCGAGGCCTGCGGCCGGTGCGCCGTAGAGATAGCGCCCGTCGATGTCGATTGCGACCGGAACGCCGCTCTCGATCGCCTTCGCTTCGCTCGTCATGTCGAATTCGGTCCGGTCCGGCACGAAGTCATCGACGAGGAACTGCTTGTTGGCGATTTCCGATCCCTTGGGATCGGCGAAGATCTGCATCGTCCAGGTGCCGCGCATGCTGTTTGCCTGCAGCGCGAGATCGACGGTATGTCCGCCGAGGCCAGCACCCTGGCTGACGATGCGGCGATCCTCGACGCCATCGGGTCGCGTGAAGACGAAGGTCAGCGGCAGGCCGTCGAGCCCTTCCGCCTCGATGTCGCGGGCAAGTGCCGCGGCATGCACGGTCTCGCCGGCACGGTAGATGCCGCGTTCCGTCCAGGCGAAGACGTCGATCGCGCCCGGTGCCGGGCGTCCGGTGACGCCGCGGTCGGAGAGGTCGAAGCCGGCGCGCGTCATGTCGAGGAAGACATAGTCGTTATCGCCGCCCTTGGCCGTCATGACGGCCGGCGCCATCGCCGCCGCGCCGCGCATCAGGCCGGCGGTGAAGGTCGCCCGCCCGTCGGCATCCGTGGTGGCGGTGCCAAGGATTTCGTTGTTCTTGGCGAGCAACTGCAATTCGACATTCGCCATCGGCTTGGCCGAGGACAAGGCACGGGCGAAGACATGCAGTCCGTCCGTGCCGGCATAGGTGGTCAGGCCGATGTCGGAGACGACGAACCATTGCGTGGCGCGCGAATCCCAGTCGTTGCCGGGCTTGTCGGAGGAGACGGCGGTCAGCACGTAGACGCCCGGCTTGCGCTCGGGCAGCGCCTCGTCGACGGGGAAGCTCGTCACCACGTCCTTGTTGAGGTCGTTGGCGATGTCGATCTTGCCTTGCCAGACCTTCTGGCCGATCTCGTCCTCGATGCGGCCGGAATTGTAGCCGTCGAGCTGCGTCAGGAACTGCGAATTGGTGAGCAGGCTCGCGATGCTCCGGTCGCCGACGCGATAGAGCGTCAGGTCGGCGCTTGCCGAATTGACGGTGACGAGCGGAATGCCGCGCCGGGCGGTGCTCGGGAGCACGAAGCTGTCGCCGGTGAAGCGCACGCTCGGCGACCGGTCCTGCACATAGATGTCGAGATTGACCGGCGCCTCGAGGTTCTCGTCGACCGAGGAGGGCAGGCCGGCGCGCAGCGTCAGGCGGTAGCGCTGGCCGTGCGTCAGGCCCTCGACGCAGATCTGGCGATCCTTCGCCTCGACGGCCTTGGGGGCTGCACCGTCCAACGTGACGAAGGTCTGGTAGTCGGCGCCGAACTTCACCAGTGGTTCGGAGAACTCGACGCAGGCGCGCGGCGTAACGCTGTCGGAATCGATCGTGTGGTTGACGATGCGGAAGCCCTGGCGTGCCTTGAGGTTGAGGTAGGCGGTGCGGACGGCGGCGTCGGCCTTCAGTTCCAGGCTCGCCTTGTAGGCCTGGATGCCGGCGCGGAAGTTCTGCGCCTTGTCGAGTGCATCGGCCAGAACGGCGAGCGCCTCGGCGCGGCTCGAAACGGTGCGCGAGAGTTGATAGGCGTTGTAGGCGGCGAGAGCGCCGCGACCGGCGAGATAGGTATTGCCGCTCGAGCGGCTGGCCGATTGCGCCATCTCGATCCAGAGATGCCGGTCATCAGGCGCAATCGAAAGCGCCGCCGTATAGGCGTCGAGCGCCTGCTGGATGCGGCCCGATGCGGTCTCGATCCGGCCGAGCGAGGCGAGGCTTTCGACGCCCTGGCCAGCGAAATCGCTGGCGATCGACAGGCCGGAACGCATCTCGCGGGCCTGTTCCCGCATCGAATCGGTGATGAAATCGAGCGATGGCGGCGCCCCGATATCGTCCTCGCCGTCCGTCTGCACGATCCGGCCAGCTATGGCGCCGGGGAAGCTGTTCATCTGGTTGAAGTCGGACTTCAGGAAGCACCAGCGGACCTTCGGATTGTAGGTGAAGGCGCGGCAGGAAAGGTCGTCGACGCAGTCGGCCTTGCACTGGTCGAGCGTCACATCCTGCACGGTGCGCAGGTCGAAGCCGAAATAGTCGCTGTTTTGCGTGGTGGCGACGTCACGTCGCGTTTCCGCGGCGACAGGCGGGGTCGAAAAGGTGATGGCCGAGAGAAAAAGAGCCGAGAAGCCGATGAACGCGCGCATAGACATGGAGTCCTCCAAACGCTGTCTGTCTCGTCGCGGCCACTGTTTCGGCTTCGCCTCGGGTTGTCAACAGAAGGCGAGGGCTGGGGGTGCCGATCCGAAAAGGGACTTTGACGATGTCGAGTAGAAGAACGGATGACGAAGGCCGTTCAAATGGCATTCGGCCAAAAAAACTTGTCCAGCCTATGCGCCGCTGCCGGACTGTTCCGACCGGAGAATGTCGTAATAGGGCACCAGCGGGGGGATCGCGGCGCAGAGCCGGTCGAGGCGCGGATCGTCCGCATCGAGGCTATCAGCATATCGATCTGCCACCACCTCGGCATGGAGCGCGATCGCCTCGGGTGACGCGTTGCGGAGGGCTGTAAAGACGGGTGCTGCGGTCGTTCGGCCCTTCACGGTGATGCGGTCGAGTTCGAACATGGCAACGGCAGGTGATGCCTGCCGTGCGGTTGCCTCGCCGAGCAGGAGTGGTACGCCATAGGTCTTCGAGGCGCCCTCCAGGCGGGACGCGAGGTTGACCGCGTCGCCCAGCACCGAATAGTCGAACCGCTGCGTCGAGCCCATGTTGCCGACAACGCAATCGCCGGTGTTGATGCCGATGCCGATGCGCAGCACATGGGCGGCATGGCCCGCCGCCTCCCGGCGCAGCTCGGCGTTCAAGGTGTCGATCGCCTCCAGCATCTCCAGCGCCGCCGTCACGGCATGGGCGGCATGGTCGGGGTCATCGAGCGGCGCGTTCCAGAAAGCCATCAGGCAGTCGCCGATATATTTGTCGATCGTGCCGCCATGCCGCATGACGATGTCGGAAAGCGGCGTCAGCAGCCGATTGATCAGCGTCGTCAACTGCTCCGGATCGTCCTTCATCGTCTCGGCGATCGTCGTGAAGCCGCGCACGTCGCAAAAGAGGATCGACAGCGTGCGCCGCTCGCCGCCAAGTTTCAGCCGCTCCGGATCGCGCGCCAGTTGGTCCACGAGAGCGGGCGACAGGTATTGCGAGAAGGCGCGGGTGATCTGCCGGCGCTTCTGCCGCTCCTCGGCATAGTCGAGCGCGGCCTGCCCGAGGAGGACGGCGAGAAAGGCAAGGGCCGGTCCGAGCGGCGACAGGAAGAGGTTTGCGAAGCGGAGAAGGAGGAAGGCGAGCGTCGCCAGGATCAGCATCACGGCGAGGCCGATCACGATGCTGTGCCAGCGTGTCGAACGCCGCGCGGCGATGGCCGCCGCAAGTGCGGCCGCGATGATCGCGGCAATCGTCGCGGGCGGCGCAGCACGCTCGATCGCTGTCCCGCGGGTCAGATTGTCGAAGATCGTCGCCTGGATCTCGGCACCGGAAACGAGGCGGCCGGTGTGGACGGTATAGGGCGTGGCAAAGGCATCCGCGCCGCCTTCGTCGATCGCCGGAGCGTTCTGCAGGCTGAGGCCGACGATCACGACCCGGTCGCGGAAATAGTTGGCGGGCAAAAAATTCTTCGGATCAAGCGCCTGATAGTAGGAGACCGTCGGATAGCTGCGGCCGGGGCCATAGGCCTGGAGCAGGAGGTCGCGGCCGGGCACCTGGGCCGGCAGGCCGGCAGCGCGGGCGAGCTCTGCCGCAAAGCCGTCTTGATAGTCGGGAACGTGGCGGAAGACGCCGTCGCCGCCGAGCGTGATCGAGGCGATGCCGGTGCGCGCGCCGGTGGCGGAAAAGGCCGGCAGCGGTGTCGTGCGGAGCAACTGCTCGGCTTGCGGCGTGATGATGAGCGACTCGTCGCCGGCCAGCACCACGTCCGGCCCGAGTGCCGCGGCAAGCGCCTTGTCTGCCGCGTCGCTCGATGGTTCGGCAAAGATGATGTCGATGCCGACCGCCCGGGCGCCGGCTGCGCGCAAGGCCGTGACGAGCCGCGCGTGGATGTCGCGCGGCCAGGGCCACTGGCGGTTGATCTCGGCAAAGGAAGGCTCGTCGATGGCGACGACGATCGGACCGTTCTCCGGTGGTGCCGGATCGTCGAACGTCGAGAGGTAGTCGAATGTCCTGAGTTCGAGCAGGTTCCAGACGGGCAGCCGCGTCAGCGCCGTCACCACGACGATGACGCCGGTCATCAGCGCGATGAGACGCAGCGATCGGTCGAAACGGTGGCGTCCGCCGCCGGCGATGGAAGCCGGATTCATGAAGATGCACGCCGGTTGCTGCCGTCGCCGTCCGGTGTCTGCGGAAAGGTGCGAGGTGCACCGCTGTCACTTGGTCCCATGCGGCAGAGAACGTCCGAATGCTGCACGCTTGTCAAGTTGAACTCTGCTGACTACTTGCATTTGCTGTGCGCTGTATTATCAGGACGAGCAAGCTACAGGGAATGCGACGCGCGTGACGGGCCAGACTATAGATACGATTGCAATAAAAGGCCCTGATAGAGCAGGCGTCTCTGAAATATCGCCTGAACATTTCGACCATATCAAGAAGATCAACGATATCTTCTATGATCAGGTGAGATTGTCGGACCAGAAGGCGGCCTATATCTTCACGTTCATGCTCGCCTTCCTCGTGACATCGGGCGAGGGGCGCGGCGTCTTTACATGGAGCCGCTACGCCGAATCCGGTCCCCTCGGCGCGGTTCTTTCGGCATTGCTGGCCGTGTCTCTCGTCTTTTCGATCCTGTCGGCGATCCTGGTCGTTCTGCCGCGGCGCGCCGACACATCGACGTCGCTCTTCTGGGGCGCCTGGAACCAGCACCGTCAGGCGTTTCTCACTGCGGCCCAAACGGGCGATCGCGGCTATCTCTTCGCGCAATATATGGAAAATGCCGATGCGATGGCTGTCATCGCGCGGCAGAAATACCGCTTCGTCGGCTTCGCCTTCCGCGGCTTGCTGCTGACGGTTCTCGCCTATGTCGCGCTGCTCGTGGCGCGACAATAACGGCGTTTTCCGGCGGACTGAGAGAGGCTCGCGCCGTCAGGCGGCAGCGAGCATCTTGTTGACCTCGTCGACGAGGTCGCGCAGGTGGAAGGGCTTGGAAAGGACCTTTGCGTCCTTCGGAGCCTTGGAATCCGGGTTCAGCGCCACGGCGGCAAAGCCGGTGATGAACATGACCTTGAGGTCCGGATCGAGTTCGGTCGCGCGGCGGGCGAGTTCGATGCCGTCCATCTCCGGCATGACGATGTCGGTCAAGAGAAGCGAGAACGGTTCTTCGCGCAGGCGGTCGTAGGCACTGGCGCCGTTGTCGTAGGACATGACCTTGTAGCCGGCCTTTTCGAGCGCCTTCACGAGAAAGCGGCGCATGTCGTTGTCGTCTTCGGCAAGGAGGATTTTAGGGCTCATATATTCGGGGGCCATTGCTATGATTGAGGAGCCTTGAAGGCGTCTGAGTACGAAAACCTATTCCGGTAAATATCCGGTGAATGCAGCAGGGCAAGCCTGCTATCGCGTCGTCCGCCAGTATGGACACGGGCGGTCCCGGCTGGCAACATATGCGAAGCAGTGAAATTGTCACATGGTAAAGGACCGCGATGGCTCCGGATTTCAGCGAGACAGACCTCTTCGAGGTCCTGGAGCCCGACGTACAGCGTATCCCCCTCGTGCTCAATTCGCCCCATAGCGGGCGGCGCTACACGCAAGACTTCCTCGACCAGTCGCGGCTCGATGCACTGGCTATCCGCCGGTCCGAGGATCACTATGTGGACGAGCTGTTTTCGTCCGGCGTCGATCTCGGTGCGCCGATGCTTCGGGCGCATTTTCCCCGCGCCTTTCTCGACGTCAACCGCGAGCCCTATGAACTCGATCCGCGCATGTTCGAGGGGGCGCTGCCGTCCTACGCCAATATCGGCTCGATCCGGGTCGCCGGCGGTCTCGGCACGGTGCCGCGCGTCGTCGCCGAAAACATGGAAATCTACCAGCGGCGCTTCCCCGTCGGTGAGGCGCTCGATCGCGTCGAGACCATCTACAAACCCTACCATGCCTGCCTGCGCCGCCTGATCGTGCGCACGCATGTCGCCTTCGGCTTCGCCGTTCTCGTCGATTGCCATTCGATGCCGGGCAATATCCGGGTTTCGGGCACCGGCGAGCGGCCGGATTTCATCATCGGCGATCGCTACGGCACCAGCGCATCGGCGGACCTGACGCGAACCGCCATGCATCTTCTCCAGGACATGGGCTTCGTCGTCATCCGCAACAAGCCCTATGCCGGCGGCTTCATCACCGAACATTACGGCCGGCCGGCCAAGGGCCTGCATGCGCTGCAGATCGAGGTCAATCGCGGTCTCTATGTCGATGAGGCGACGCTCGCCCGGAAGCCGGATTTCGCAAAGCTCAAGCATGCGCTTTCCACCTTCCTCGCCCAGTTTTCCGATCATGTGGACACGTTTGCCGAGGAGACGGCGCTCGCGGCGGAATAGCTGCGGTTTGCGCTTGTCGGGGCAAAAAAAACCGCGCTTGACGCGCGGTTAAGTCTAGGGAGGAAACACCCAAGGAGGGTATTTACAGCCACGAGTGACTGTATCTAAAACGTTAATGTTGCGGCGCACAAATGTCAAGCGCGATGCAGCAAATTATTGCGCAGCGTTAAATTTTTTTCTTCTGGGTGGAATTTCGCGTGTCGGGAAAGCGATCGGAAACGGTCTTTCCCGCCGACTGCTGCATCGTTTCAGTTTTGTTTTCCGGAACAATGGTCTATGGCCTCTCGGTCAATTCTTCATTCATGAGACATCCATGCATCCCGATCGCGTTTTCTTCGACATGCTGGCCGATGCGGCCAAGGCCGAGACCCTGCCGCGTTTCCGCACCGGTGCCGCCATCGTCAACAAGGAACTGTCCGGCTTCGATCCCGTGACGGAAGGCGACCGCGCGGCGGAAGCGGCGATCCGCAAGCTGATCGAGGCGCATTTTCCCGATCACGGCATTCTCGGCGAAGAGCACGGGTCGGTCGGCCTCGATCGCGAATATGTCTGGGTGATCGATCCGATCGACGGAACGCGCGCCTTCATCTCCGGCGTGCCCGTCTGGGGAACGCTGATCGGTCTCTACCGCAACGGCGAGGCCGTCATGGGGCTGATCGACCAGCCTTTTACGGGCGAGCGTTATTTCGCCGACGGCGAGCGATCGCATTACGTCGGACCGGACGGATCGCGCATCCTTTCCACGCGTCCCTGCAACGCCCTGTCCGATGCGATCCTCTTCACCACGTCGCCGCATCTCTTCGTCAACAGCCGCAAGGAGCGCTTCGAGGCGATCCAGGACAAGGTCCGCCTCTTCCGCTACGGCTGCGACTGTTATGCCTATGCCCTCTTGGCGGCCGGCCATATCGACCTCGTCGTCGAATGCGACCTGAAGGCCTATGATGTCGGCGGCCTGATCCCGGTTATCGAGCAGGCCGGCGGCATCATCACCGACTGGAGCGGCGGACCGGCGGAGATGGGGGGCGAGATCGTCGCTGCCGGCAGCAAGGCGCTGCACGAGGCTGCTTTGGAAATGCTCCGCGCCTGACCGACGCTCGGCCAAGATGCAGCCGATTGCGCGTCGCGCCCTACGAGCCGAAATCCGTCTTCTCGGCGTCGCTGCCCGGAATGAAGGCTGCGATTGCGGCAAGCGTCGCCGCCCGGTAGCGGTCGGCTTCCTGAAAAAGCTCGTGCTGCGCGCCGTCGATCTCGATCAGTCGGCCGGCGCGGAACTTGCGGGCGAGCGCATTCAGCGTCATGCGCGGCACGATCCGGTCGGCCGTTGCACCGAGCACGATTGTCGGAATGCGGATGCGGGTCAGATGATCCTGCTTCGTCACGCGAGAAATCGTCGTCAGGGCCTCGTCCAGCCACCGCGCCGTCGGCGGGCCGACGAAGAGTTCCGGATGCGCCTCCGCAATCGCCTGGTTGCGCGCGAAGCGGCGCGGATCGGAGGTCAGCACGTTGCCGGCAAAGGCGGCCGCCCGACGACGCTTCTGGAAGGTGCGCTTGCCCAATCCCACCATTGACGCAAGGCGCGCCACGATCTCGATCGAACGCTGGCCGAGCGCCTGTCCCGTCAGCGCCAGAAACGGTGCCGTCAGGGCCATGCGGTCGATGCGGTTTTCGAGATAGGGCGCCTGCGAAAGCGCCACCAGCGCGCCTGTCGAATGGGCGACCAGGAAAAACGGCAGCCGCGTATCCGGCAGCACGATCTGTTCGATGAAGGTGGAGAGGTCGTCTTCATAGTCGGAAAAGCGGCGGACATGGCCGTGCCGTGCGTCGGGAAGCAGCCTGTCCGATCCGCCCTGGCCGCGCCAGTCGAAGGTCGCGACCCAGAGGCCCTCAGCGGTCAGGTCGGCAATCGTCTCGTAATATTTCTCGATGCACTCATTGCGCCCCTGCAGGAGTACGATCGTCCCGCGCGCCTCCGAGGCAGAGGCCCGGAAGACGGCATAGCGGATGTTCACGCCGTCCTTCGCGGTGAAAAAGCCGGCAAAGTGGTTTTCCGGGACCGGATTGTCTGGCGTGGCGTGAAGGACGGATTGCATGGCGCGGGGGCGGGTCTCGGAGATGCAGGGTCGCCCAAGGGATAGGATGCCGGTCCGGTCGCGTCAAAGAAAAAAGCCGGGCTGCACGAAGGCTTCCGTGCAGTCCGGCCGAAGTTTGACTGAAGAGGAAGGGACGATGCACTCCAGTCACAGAAGTTTTGGGCTTCCGATGATGCGGTTCTAGCAAGGTCTGTCTGAACGGTGGCCGAAGCCTGCGTTCACGCGGCGTTCAGCTTCCGGCAGCTTCCGGCGGCCGGCATCGATTTTCTGTGTTTTGCGCCTCTTGACGGCGAAAATCCGCATTCCCATCTGAAGGTCAACGGACGCCGAAAGGGTCCGTTCAGGGATGGTTCGCCGCCACACGGGGCGAACGATCCGGAAGTGCCCGGGCGTCTGCCATCGAAATCGGACAGGCGCTCAAGAAGACAGCAACCCGTCGCTCAACAGGAGGACATTATGCGTCACGTCGATTTCTCCCCCCTTTACCGTTCCACCGTCGGTTTCGACCGGCTTTTCACCATGCTCGACAGCCTGGGCCAGCCCGATCAGGCACAGAGCTATCCGCCCTACAATATCGAGCGTACCGGCGAGAACACCTATCGCATCACGATGGCCGTCGCCGGTTTCGATGAAAGCGAACTGACGATCGAAGCGCGCGAACATGCGCTGACCGTCAAGGGTGAAAAGGCCGAGGAAGACGGCGGCGAAGCCCAGTATCTCTACCGCGGCATTGCCAAGCGCGCCTTCGAGCGCCGCTTCCAGCTTGCCGATCACGTCGAGGTGCGCGCCGCTTCGCTGAAGAACGGCCTTCTGCACATCGATCTCCTGCGCGAGATCCCGGAAGCCATGAAGCCGCGGCGCATCGAAATAGCCGCCATTTCGCGCGAGCCGAAGCAGATCGAAGCGCAGACCAACTAAGGTCGCTCTCGGACCACTTGGGGGGCGGTGCCTGTCGGCGCCGCCCCTTTCGTGTCTATGCCGGCATTGCCGCCGCGCGCCGCGAGGCCAGAAGGCCGTCCAGCGAAATTCGCCCGCCGCCGTTCAGCACCAGATAGACCAGCGGGAATATCCAGAGCAGCCTCTGGTCGAGGATGACACTGTCCGGGAAGCGGTCGAAGAGAGCGCCGATCGTCGCCGCGTCCACCTGGTGAACCGTGATATCCACCAGCGTCTGCACCGCAATGAAGCCGATCATGCCAAGCGCCGACAGCCGCGTGAAGAGACCGAGCACGATCAGAAGCGGCAGGAGGAATTCGCTGTAGGTTCCGAGAAGGACGATCAGGCCCCAGGGCAGGAAGGCAACGGCGGACGGATCGCCGCCTGCCGCATCGACCGCCGGAAGCGCGATCTGGTAATAGGCGCCGGGCTGGATCGAGAAGAAGCCGAGCAATCCCGGCCCGACCTTGGTGAATGCCGAATTCAGGAAATAGAAATAGAGCACGGCGAAGAAGGTCAGCCGTGCGAAAAGCGGCAGGAACCAGCCGTCCGTCAGCCGGGCGGCGAGGGCGAAGGTCCGGTCGTGAAGATCGATGAGTGTGCGCATGTCGCTGCCGCCTCCTCGGGGCAAAGGTCAGGGTGCCGCCCGGCGAGGGCGGCGGAATGAAAGAATTTTGGGCCGTGTTCGGGCCTGTCAGGGGCGAATGGCCGTAAAGGCGCCGGATGCCAGCGTGAAGCCGATCAGGCCGGGAAGCCCGGCGGTGGCGTCCGCTTCCATTGCGGCGCCTGCCGCTTCGCCGAGGGTCGCATCGGCCACCAGCGCCGACAAGAAAGCGTGACCGCCCGGTGGCTGGTGGCGCAGTTCGACATCGTAGCGTGGCCGGGTGATAAGACCGCTCTCGGCCCGCGACGGGTCGAGACCCGAAAGGCTCTCCCGCGAACGGTCGCGCGCAATGATCGAGACGACCGCATGGTCAGAGCGGATCAGCCGCGTCGCCGGATGAGGCACGAAGCGGATGGCGGGCAAGTCCTCCGGTGCAATGGCGGCCAACGCCTGGCCTTCCAGCACCGGGGCATCTGCTGAATGCCAGCTATCAAGCCACAGGCGTTCCAGCCGCGCCACGTCGGGCAGGTAGGGCAGTTTCGCAACCGGCGGGAAGCCTTCGAGAAACGCCGCGAAACCGGCGCCGTAGGTGAAGAGCAGCGGCGAGGTCGGCGGGTGCCGGCGAATGAAGATCAGGGCCATCGCCCGGAAGAACTCTTCGCCGACGAGACGCTGCACGGTCGGGAAGATGTCGCCGAGAGCCTTGACGAGGCTGACATTCACATTGTTGCGGTAGACGGCGAAGCGCTTGTCCGCGCGTCCGCTGCCCGGACCCGTCAATCCCTCCGGCGTCGGCGCATCGGGGTCAAGCAGGGCGGCGGCGAAGACCGACGACATCGCCCGCTCGTCAACCGGCGGCAGCATGACGGCTCCCCAGCAGATAGGAGGTCCGGTGCTTTTCCAGGATCGCGTCGGCGAGGTCCGCCTCGCGGCGCAGGACCGGCCAGTCCGGTACGTCGTTGTCCCATTCGATCAGCGTCGGCAGCGGCCCGGTCTGGCTGATCACCATGTCGTAGAGCTGCCAGACGGGATCGGCGACCGGGCGGTCGTGGGCGTCGATCAGCAGGCGGGCGCCATCGTCGTCCTCGTCTTCGGCATGGCCGGCGAGGTGAATTTCCTGCACCAGTTCCAGCGGGAAATTGCTGAGATAGGCAACCGGACGGTAGCCGTGGTTCGCGGCCGAGACATAGACGTTGTTGATGTCGAGCAGCAGGCCGCAGCCGCTGCGCCGCGCGATCTCGCGGATGAAATCCGTCTCGCTCATCGTCGATTGCTGGAAGGCCACGTAGGTGGACGGGTTCTCGAGCAGAATCGAGCGACCGAGCGCATCCTGTACCGCGCCGATATGGTCGACGACGCGTGTCAGCGTCTCGTTGTCATAGGGCACCGGCAGGAGATCGTTGAAAAAGGTCGTGTCATGCGTCGACCAGGCGAGATGCTCCGACAC
>CAMPIK010000006.1 GCA_946886325.1 uncultured Shinella sp. | reverse complement strand
ATGCGGACATGAAGGTGCTTGTGACGGGACACCAGGGCTATATCGGCGCTGTCATGGTGCCGATTCTCCTGAAGGCGGGGCACGATGTGCAAGGCTATGACAGCCGGCTCTACCGGCGTTGCGCCTACGCCCCCGGGGGGAGGATTGTCGAGGTCCCCTCTGTCCTCAAGGATGTCCGGGACATTTCCGCCCAGGATGTCGAAGGTTTCGACGCTGTCATTCATCTCGCGGCACTGTCGAACGATCCGCTGAGCAATCTCGACCCGGATGTCACCTACGATATCAACTACAAGGGCAGTGTTCGCGTCGCGCGTGCGGCCAGGGAAGCGGGTGTCGCCCGCTTTCTCTTCGCATCTTCGTGCAGCAATTATGGTCTTGCCGGCGAGGACCTGGTCACCGAGGATTCACCGCTTAACCCGGTATCGCCCTATGGATCTTCCAAGGTTCTGGCGGAGGCGGACATCGCGGAACTTGCCGATGCGGGCTTTTGCCCCGTCTTCTTGCGGCCGGCGACCGCCTACGGCCTGTCGCCCATGCTGCGCTTCGACATTGTCCTGAACAATCTCGTCGCATGGGCGGTCACCCGGCGTCTCATTCTGCTGAAATCAGACGGAACCCCCTGGCGGCCGATCGCCCATGTAGAGGACATTGCAAACGCGTTTCTGGCGGCGCTCGAAGCGCCGCGGGAGGCGGTCTTCAACGAGGCGTTCAATGTGGGCCGGACGGTACACAACTACCAGATCCGCGACATTGCCGAGGTCGTCGCGCGCACAGTGCCGGGATGCCGTCTTGAATATGCCAGCGAAGCCGGTCCGGATGCGCGCTCCTACTGCGTCGATTTCGGAAAGATCGCTCGGGTCCTTCCGGCATTCCGTCCGCGATGGGACGCAGCGGCCGGGGCGCAGCAGCTCTACACCGCCTATCGGAGCGCCGGCCTGACGCTGGAAGAGTTCGAGGGGCCGCGTTACCAGCGCATCAGCCATGTGCGCGAGCTTCTCGTCAGCCAGTCCGTCGACCGAAGCCTGAGGTGGCTGCCGGACGTGCAGGCGCCGACGCGAAAGCTGGCGGCAACGGCCTGAGGCGTCGCGATGAACGAGACAGCGCGTTTCGAAAGAACCGACTTGCAGGCGGACACGGCAGATGTCGGCTGCGAACTGCACGCGCTGGTCTCCCGGCTGTTTCCGATCTGCCGCAGCATCACGGGCGAAGGTGTGCGCCAAACGATCGCCGTTCTCTCCGAATTCATCGAAATCCAGGTAAGGCAAATACCGTCGGGCACGCAGGTCTTCGACTGGACGGTGCCGCAGGAATGGTCCGTGCGTGAAGCCCATGTCCGCTCGCCGACGGGCGAGGTTGTTGTCGACTTCGCCAGATCCAACCTGCATCTGGTCAACTATAGCGAACCGGTGGCGCGCAGCATGCCGCTTGCCGAACTCAGGGCGCATATCCATACCCTCCCCGAGCAGCCGGATCTCATTCCCTATCGGACAAGCTACTATCGCCGGGACTGGGGCTTCTGCATGAGGCACAGCGACTTTCTCGCCCTGCAAGAAGGGGACTATGACGTTCTCATAGATTCCAGTCTTGCAGACGGCGAACTCACCTATGGCGAGGTCTTCCTGCCGGGCAGGACGGAGCGCGAAGTGCTGTTCTCCGCTCACATCTGCCATCCCTCGCTTGCCAACGACAATTGTTCGGGACTGGCTGTCCTGGCCTTGGTCGCCAGGGCGCTTGCGGGACGGCGCAACCGTTTCGGGTACAGGTTTGTCTTTGCTCCCGGCACCATAGGCGCTCTCTGCTGGCTTTCGGAAAACGAGGATGCGCTGGGCGATATCGAAAGCGGTCTCGTAGTCTCGTGCATCGGTGACGGCGGCGGACCGATCTACAAGCGCAGCCGCCGCGGCGACTCTGCAATCGACCGCGCTATCGAAGCAGTTCGTTGCGCCGGACAAAAGGTGACGATGCTCGATTTCAATCCCGTCGGATATGACGAACGGCAATACTGTTCGCCGGGCTTCAACCTTCCGGTCGGCCTTCTCCAGCGCAGCGCATACGGGACATTTCCGCAGTACCATACATCGGCAGACAACCTGGATTTTGTACGCCCGGAACACCTCGCATCATCCTTTCGGATGATCATGGATATCATCGAGACCCTGGAGGCGGACTGGGTTCCCCTCAATCTCTCGCCAAAGGGTGAGCCGCAACTGGGCCGACGTGGGCTCTATTCTGCCACGGGCGGCCACAAGGCAACCGCCGAAGTCACCGTTTGCTATCTCTGGGTGCTGAACTTCGCAGATGGCAGCAACTCCCTGCTCGACATTGCGCACCGTTCGAAACTTCCGTTCTCCGACATTCTTTGCACTGCCGAACGTCTAAAGGAATGCGGGCTGCTGGGAGAAGTCACCACGGCGACCGAAGATCAGCCATGATCTTCGGTCGCGGCAAGAAATTGCCAGTTCCTGTCTTTGTCCGAGATCGCCGACGGCCTTGCCGGCCAGTCTATTGCAAAGGCGGGATCGTCAAAGCGCACGCCAGTGGCCGCCTCCGGGTCGAACCGCGCCGATATAAGGTAGGCCACGACCGCATCCTCGGTCAGCGACAGGAACCCGTGGGCAAATCCTTGCGGAATGTAGAGCTGGCGCATGTTTTCGGCGCTGAGCTCGGCTGCCGTCCAGCGACGATAATTCGGAGAGTCCGGCCTCAGATCGACGGCCACATCCCATATCGCGCCTTTCAGGCAGGAAACCAGCTTAACCTCCCGATGAGGCTCTTTTTGGTAGTGCAGCCCGCGAAGCGTGTGTTTGCTCGCCGAGCGCGAGAGGCTGTGCTGGACAAATCGACTTTCGAGCGCGTGTCGTTCCATCTCATCGACGCAGAACGTCCTGGCGAATGAACCCCGTTCGTCCGCAAACGGCCGGGCCTCGATCAGCCATACACCGTCTAGATCAGTCTGTGTGAAAAGCATCGGACGGTCCCCCTCACCCCATGATTTGCCTGATGAAACCCGGTTGCCAAGTCCTGTTTAGGGCGTATCGGACGATGCCGGGTACAACCGGACGAAGACGTGCGTACACTTGTACCGCAACGTTACGTCTTTCGGACAAGGTGCGGTGTTCACATGGTAGTATCGCGCACGTTGAGTACGGCGCCTACTCTGGCGAACAAGTCTAGAACCAGCAGCTGCAGAGAGTTGGAATTCCTCAACTCGATCCCACTCGTTTCAGACCAAACAAGCCGCCGGAGGCGTTGCCATGGGTTATCAGGCCGACCGTTCGCATTCGGAAATTTCCAGCTCCCCCGCGCAACCGGCCTGTAGGCTTTGCGGCAGCATCCTGAAACATACCGTCGTCGACCTCGGGATGTCCCCGCCTTGCGAAAGTCTGCGCCAGGAAAGCGACCTCGGGCTGATGGAAGCATATTATCCACTGCATGCCCGTGTTTGCGGCGAGTGCAAGCTCGTTCAACTTGAGGAGTTTGTCAGCCGCGAGAGCATCTTCGAGGAATACGCGTACTTCTCATCCTACTCGACGAGCTGGGTGGCACATGCCGAACAGTATTGCGATCAGATGATCGACCGCTTCGCCCTCGATGCACACAGCTTCGTCGTGGAGATCGCCAGCAACGACGGCTATCTTCTCCAGCATTTCGTGGCACGCGAGATACCCGTGCTCGGGGTCGAACCTGCCGTCAATGTCGCGCAGGTGGCACTCGCGCGCAATATACCGACAAGAACCGCCTTCTTCGGGAAAAGGCTCGCCAGCGAGATGGCGGCAGCCAATCAGAAGGCGGATCTGATCGTTGCGAACAACGTTCTCGCGCAAGTGCCCGACATCAACGACTTCGTCGCCGGCATGAAGCGCATATTGAAGCCGCAAGGCGTCGTAACGCTTGAGTTTCCCCATGTCGCGACGTTGCTTGCCCAGAACCAGTTCGACACGATCTATCACGAGCATTTCTCGTATTTCTCGTTGTTTACACTGCAGATCATCGCGCGGCTGAACGGCCTGGAGATATTCGACGTCGAGGAATTGCCGACCCATGGCGGGTCGCTTCGCGTCTACCTCGGCCATGCCGGCCGCTGCGGGCTGATCAGTCCGAATGTCGCTGGCCTTATGGAGCAGGAGCGCAGCTCCGGCCTCCACGAGGTAGAGACCTATACCTCTTTTGCCGCAAGGGCGCGGCAGGCCAAGCGAAACCTTCTCTACTTCCTTATCGGCGTGAAGGAGCGCGGCGGCAGCATTTGCGGCTACGGCGCGCCCGGCAAGGGCAATACGCTTTTGAATTACTGCGGGATCGGCACGGACTTTCTCGACTTCACGGTGGACCGCAATCCCTACAAGCACGGCCAATATACGCCGGGCATGCATATCCCCATTCTGCCCGTCGAAGCGATCGAACAGCGTCGGCCGGACTACATCCTGATTCTGCCATGGAACCTGAAGGACGAGATCATTTCCCAGATGCGCTTCGTCGGCGAATGGGGCGCGAAGTTCATCATTCCCATTCCGGAAATCAGCGTTATCGATCCGCGGGAGAACTGGTCATGAAGGTTGTGCTTTTCTGTGGCGGCCGCGGCACGCGGATCCGGGAATATTCGGAGAACGTTCCCAAGCCCATGATCCCGCTCGGCGCCCAGCCGATCTTGCGCCATGTCATGCAATATTACGCCACCTATGGCCATGACGACTTCATCCTGTGCCTCGGCTACAAGGCGAACGTCATCAAGGATTTCTTCCTCAACTGCCGGCCGCAGACCTTCTCGGATTGCGTCGTCTCCGGCGAGGGGCGCGTCGAGCTCCTGGAAGAAGCGCAGGAACACTGGCGCATCGCGCTGATCGACACGGGTATCTGGCGAAACATCGGCGAGCGCCTATGGGCCGTGCGCGAGCATGTGAAGGGCGAACGCATCTTTCTTGCAAACTACAGCGACGGGCTGACGAACGTCGATCTCGACGACATGGTCGCCCGCTTCGAGGCCAGCGGAAAGATCGCCTGCTTCCTCGCTGTGCGTCCGCCGCTCACCTATCATCTGGCCGATATCGACGAGTCGGGCCGGGTGCGCGAATTCCGCTCTTCCGATACCTCGGATATCTGGATTAACGGCGGTTATTTCCTGATGAGAAGCGAGATCTTCGACTACATGCGCGAAGGCGAGGAACTCGTGCTCGAGCCCTTCCTGCGGCTGATCGAGGACGACATGCTGATGGCCTACAAGCATGAAGGCTTCTGGCGATCCATGGACACGCTGCGCGACTGGCAGGCGCTTGAGGAAATGGTCGAGAGCGGCGACATGCCGTGGGTCAGGCAGAACGCGTTCGGCCGGATGCCCTATCTTCGAAGGGTCGGCCAGTCATGAAATCCTTGCCCATGGCCGTCGCAGGAAACCGCTTGCGGATTCTTTGCCTGGGCGCGCATGCCGACGACATCGAGATCGGGGTGGGTGGCACCATTCTGGGTTTGATCGCAGCGGGCGTAGAATTGGAAGTCAACTGGTGCGTCATGAGCGCTACAGCGGAGCGCGCAAAAGAGACGCGCCGTTCGGCAGCCGCCTTTCTTGAGGGAGCGGCCTCCTCCAAGGTCGAAATCTGTGCGTTCGAAGACAGTTACTTTCCGAGCCAGGGCCGGGAGATCAAGGCGTTCCTGCTGCAACTGCGCGACAGGGTGGATCCGGATATCATATTCACCCACAGTCGCCTCGACGCCCACCAGGATCACCGGGAGGTGAACCTGCTGACGACCAACGTGTTCCGGGACCACTTCGTTCTGGAATACGAAATTCCCAAATGGGACGGCGACATGATGGAGCGCAATGCCTACATGCCTCTGCTGCCTGGCGTCATAGACCGCAAGATCGACCTGCTGATGGAGCATTTCGCGACCCAGCGTTCCAAGGATTGGTTCCACGCGGATGTCTTCCGGGGAATGGCGCGCATGCGTGGAATGGAATGCCGCTCGCCTTCGCGCTTCGCAGAGGCGTTCACAGTTCGAAAGATTGCTTTTGCATAGATAACGACGGACCGCCGTGAATGGAATTCAGTTCGAAAGCGTCATTATTACATGCCTAATGTAGATTTGGCAGAAACAGCCGGACTCGTAATTCCTACCAGGAAATAGTGAGGGGTATCATGGCAAGAGACGACGAGACGAAATTCGACAGGCAATCGATCAACATCTTCCGGACACGCAGCTTGACCGAAATCGAGACGTGCGCGGATACCAGGGAAAACGCCTACACAGAGCTGCAAAGATATGCGCCGAACGACTATGTCGCACTCTTCGACAAGCGGAATCTTGACCGGGAATGCTTGGCAAGCAGCCTCGATTCCCATCGGATTGGCATCAGCATCTTTACCTTCTCCGGCCTTGCGACTTGGCAGCAGAGCAAGTCGAGCCTCGGCACCCTCCGCGCGGCTCTCGTCAATATGGGCAGCAAGGATGTTTCCGACCCCGCGCTTCGGGATGAAATCGCGCAACTGGTGACGACACTCGAGCCTGTGCCGGTTATTGTCCTTTCTGACAACCAGACACTCGACCATGTGCTGCAGGTTGTCGATCTCGGCGTACACGGTTTCATACCGAGCTCTGTAGATATCGATGTCTGCATCGAGGCGATCGGCCTGGCCATCGCAGGCGGTCAGTTCGTGCCGGCAAGCAGCGTGCTTGCGATGCGCGGCCTTCTCGGCAGCTATTCGTCGCGCAATACCGCCAGCAGTACCGCGTTCACCGTGCGTCAGGCCGCGGTCGCCGAAGCACTGCGTCGCGGCAAGGCGAACAAGATGATCGCCCGTGAACTCAATCTCTGCGAAAGCACGGTGAAGGTGCACATTCGCAATATCATGAAGAAGCTTGGAGCTACGAACCGCACGGAAGTCGCCTGCAAGGTGAGCGAGATCATGTCGGACGACGTTTACCAAAACAGCAGGGCATGAGCCCGAAACCCCACTAGGAATACTGTCATGATCTGGTCCGAGAGCCTGGCTGCCGCTGAGGATTTCGCCGTTCCTCGGATCCTCACCGTGATTGTGGAACGGCGATGGCTGATCGGCGCGTGTACTGCCGCCGGTGTCGCGGGCTCGCTCTTCGGCTACCTGGATCAGCCCTCGCGCTACGGAGCCGAGGCGGTGTTGGCATTGGACGTGCGAAAATTCCAGGCATTGCCAACCGAATCCGTTGTCTCTCCGCTACCCCAGGAAAGCCCCGTGCTGCGCACCGAAGTGGATATCATCAGTTCACGATCGATGGGCGAAAGGGTTTTGACTCATTTGCTTGCATTGGGCGTAGACGTCGCCACGGGTTTCGGCTTGCCAAAGGAGAGCGGAACCAAGGCAACGTCCGTTCGGTCGGGACGCGCGAATGCCGATACCCGCGTCCTCCTCGATAACCTGCTGTCCGGCGTTCGCGTTGCCAACGATGGTCGTTCCTATACCATCTATGTGTCATTCAGCGGGATGGAGCCGGTTTTTGCCGCTGCCGTCGCCAATGCTTACGCAGAAGCCTACATCAACTACCAGGTCGATCTCCAGACGACGGCAACGCGGCGCGTCAGCGAGTGGCTCGGTACACGACTTGTCAGCTTGCGCAGCGAACTGGAGCGCTCGGAACATGAGGCGACCTCGTTCCGCGAGAAGTTCGGCATCGCCAAGTCGAATGGCACAACCCTCCTGTCGCAGCAGATCGCGGCACTGAACACGGAACTGGCGCGTCTGAGAGCCGGGCTGGCGGGATCGGTCGCGCGACTAGCAACGGCACTCGATTTGTCGCAAGGGCAAGGCGGTCTTGCGCTGTCAGAGGTATTGAACTCGCCGGCGATCCAGCAATTGCGGACGGAGGAAGCGCGCCTCAAGCGTCTGCTTGCCGCGATCAGCGAAAGCGGCGCGGTCAAGAACCCGCAAATTCCCGAACTGGCCTCACAGCTTGAAACGATCCAGAAGCAGATCGCCACCGAGGTCGAGCAGATCGTCGATAGCCTGCGCACCGAGATCGCAGTTACCCGGCGCCAGCAAGCTGGCCTGGAAGCAAGCCTCAAGCAGTTGCAATCGGAGATGTCCAGCGCGAATGAAGCGATCGTTCAGGCCGACCAGCTCGACCGGGAAGCAAGCGCCAACCGGAGCATCTACGAAAGCTATCTGACGCGCTACAAGCAGACGATCGAGCAGGACGGCATCGCGATGGCGGAGGCGCGCATCATTTCGCGGGCGGTCCCATCCTGGTCGCCGTCCAGCCCGAGCGCAGCCGCCTGGCTGTTGGGCGGATTTGTGTTTGGCCTCGCCGGCGCGGCGGTCATGACACTGTTGCTTGAACTGCGCGCCAGCTTTCTGCGTCGTCCGGATCCGGATGAAAGCAACGCCGGTATTCCGGTCATTGGTCGCATTCCCGAGATGTCTCTTCAGCAACGCTCGGGTGTCGCGGACCTCATCCGCCATTCTCGCTCGCCGTTTGCCCACGCCGTGGCCGATGTGCAGGGCCGCCTGCGGCTATCGGCACGTGCCGGAAATGTCCTGGTCATCTCCGTGACGTCTTCTGCAGCCGGCGATGGCAAGACGCTGATTTCGTCCTGTCTGGCCCGATCGCTTGCTGCCACGGGACTGCGTACAGTGCTGCTGGACGCAAATCTGACGAATCCTGGCGTCGCCGCGGAATTCGGTGTCCAGCCCCTGCGCACGCTGGAAGCGATTGGCACACAGGACGGCGTCACTGTCGAGGAACTCATATGTCACGACGGTCAGTCGGGCGTCGATCTGATCTGCGCCGGAGGGGCGGACGTTCCTGCCGAGCACATTCTCGGCCATGACGGCTTTGCTCAACTCCTGTCCACGCTCCGGAAGACATACGACGTTATCGTCGTGGATTCGGCAGCCACATCGAATGGCTCGAGCGCACTGCTGGTATCGTCCCTTGCAGACAAGACAATTTTCGTTGTGCCCGAAAGGGCGACCGGCGCCTGCACCGCGCGCGGTATCCGGAAATTCAAGACGGCTGGTATCGTGATCGACGGGCTCGTCGTCAATTGCGTGCCTCGAAGCGCGCTGGAGCGCCGGAACGTCGTCTCCTTTGCGGCCGATCGTACGAGCCCTGCCGCAGGATCAAGAAAACGCATGGACATTCCGGTCGACACACCGTCGATCGTCGGATTGTAAGGTCGAAAGCGCCATGGTGTCAGCTCAACCGGTCCCGCGAAGCAAGACTCGATACCGCAGACGTGTCGCATGCATATCGGTCTTCGCATGCCTGCATTTGCTGACGGCGTCGGCCAGCCCGGCGTTTGCGCAAGCCCCTAGCTACAGGGTGACAAACGGCGACGTGCTGCGCATCACCGTCTATGGCGATCCGGGACTGAGCGGATCGTTTCCCATCGGCACGGACGGTACGGTCGGCTATCCACTGCTCGGCAACGTCGCGGTAACCGGCAAGAGCGTCAGCGAAATCCGGGAAGCGATCGGCACCCGCTTGAAGGAGCACATCGCCAATCTTTCCGTCGCGGTCGTCGTGGAAGCCTATGCGCCCGTTTTCGTCGTGGGTGAGGTGCAGAAGCCCGGCCGATACGAGTTTCGTCCCGGCATGATCGCCCTGGAACTGTTCGCACTCGGTGGCGGGCAGAAGGAGGCGCTGGCACGCGGGGAAAGCGCCGGCATCCAACTTGCGGGCCTGCGCCAGGACTATGCCGATCTCGGATTGCAAATTCTCGCGCAGGACGTGAAGCGGGTGCGCCTCGAGGCCGAACTGAACGGGCGGCCTTTCACCTACATACCGAGCGAGGAGATCGGTACACCCGACCTGCGTATCGTCGATCAGGTTGTGGAGTCCGAGCGCACGCTGTTTGAACTGCGGCGCACCACGCTCTCCGCGGAGCTGGAAAGCCTTGAACTGCAGAAGTCAGGGTACGTGGAGGAAATCGGTACACTGGAAAAGAGCGGCAAGCTCAGGGATGGTGAACTCGCGCTGCTCGGAGAAGATGTCGAAGTTGCGCGAAGCATGGTGGAGCGCGGGCTGACCCCGAAGACCATGCTTCGCGAGAAACAGCGGGAAATATCGGCAACAAATCGGGACGTGCTGGAGTTTGGCTCTTTCCTTGCGCGCGCCCGCCAGAATCTGAACGTCATCGACGGTCGCCTCAATTCGTTGCGGGGACAGCGTCGCGGAGAGGCGGCGGCCGAACTGCGGGAGGTGCGTATCGATATCCTGCGTCTGCGTCGCAAGTTGAGCTATAGCATTCAGGCTATGGCGGAGGCCGGCATGGCAATGCGAAGGAAAGACGGTACCCAGTTGGCCGCCTTTCGGTTCTCGGCTGTCCGGCTTGTCGAAGGCACGTATCAGGATGTCGCATTGGAGCAGACCGATGCCGTGATGGCCGGCGATATCCTGCGGGTGAGCCTCGTCCAGGATGAGAACGACGTCGCTCAGCGCTGAAGCGACGGAAGCAGCCTGGCGAAAAGGGTCCGCATGCGCGACAGCGTGTCGGGTCGATGCAGGAGATAGCCGACCGGCGGCAGCACGGCTGTCGCGGGCGACAGTCGGAAGGCCAGCATGAGAAGCTGCCACGCCTCTCCGTTTCCCCGCAAGGCATGCGAAACCGCCGACCAATATGCCCGCTCTGCAATGCCGCGCCGTGCGCGCCGGCGCAGGCGTTCCGCCCCATCGAGCCACCGGCCCTCATGGTAGAAGAAGCTCTCGGCCGCATCCTTGGTATGAAGGATGTGCAGAATCTGGTGGGCCCACAAATCTGTCGATCGGTTCGCCTCGTGGGTGCGGATACCGGCCTGGATGCAATCAAGCTCGGCAACCGTCCCATGCATGGCGAGCCGCAGCCAGAGTTCGTAATCGTCGCTGTGCGGCAGCGCGGGCCGAAAGTGGCCGGCGAGCTTCTGTACGCTCGTGCGAACGACGATCGATGGCCCGGGTATCTGAAACACGCCAAGACGACAAAACCGTTCGATGAACGCCCGTCCCGTCATCCGTTCGACCGTCGGGACGGAGGGCTGCAACTCGATCTCGGGGATTGGCGCATCGCCGCGGATCGCCACGTCGCGGCCATAGCAGAACGCGATGTCACGATCCCGTTCCATGACGGCAGTCGCCCGCCGAAGCGCACCCGGCACCAGAAAGTCGTCCGCGAAAAGCAGAAGAAAATAATCCGCCCGCGCCCAGTCGATCCCGGCATTGAAGGATGCATGCGGCCCGAGGTTCTGCGGTCGAAGCAGCAGTTCCACCCTTGGATCTTCGGCGGCGAGCCGGTTGGCGATCACCACGCTGTCATCCGTCGAGGCATTGTCGACGATCAGGACCCGCACGCCGTCCATATCCTGGGAAAGCACGCTTTCGACACAGGCTTCGAGAAACCGGCCGTAGTTGTAATTCGGGATGACAACATCGACGCTGGCCATGACTCATGCTCCCGTTGCAGCGAGGAACTGTCGCAGGCGACGGACATGGTCACGCCCCCCGTCCAGCATCATGTGGATCTCGGAGAGGAACCGGTGGCGCGTAACATGCAGCCCAATCAGCCACCCCCCGGCGGCAAGAAGCATCGAGACGATAAACCCGATTGGTCCCAACTCATGCTGCGCATGCAAGGCCAGGAGCGCGCTCGGCCCTGCGAGCGAAAAACCGGTAACGACCACACCCGGCGCAAGGGCCGCAAACAGGCCACGCAGGGAATAGGGGACATAGCGGTGCACGAACACCAGCGCGATCAGCATCTGGACAGGAAGAGAGATGAACTGGCTGAACGCCATGGCCGTCACGCCATACAGGCTGGCGGCGCAGAGGATGCATGCCGCAAGCGATCGGGAAATCAGGCTCCCCAGAAAGGCTTCCCAGTTGCGGCCAAGCGCAAGGAGCAGCGGTCCCATGACGATGACCGGCAGCCAGAACACGGCGGCGAGCGCGAGAATGCGAACGATGGGGACGGCTTCCCCCCACTGCTCACCAAGAACGATGCTGACGATCGACGGCGCGTGCAGCGAAACGAGCATCACGCCCGGCCAGTAGAGCACCGAAAGGTAGGCCAGGATGCCGAGATAGGTCTTCTCGATGTCATGCCCCTCCCGCACCCGGTTGGCCAGCGCCGGGAAGGCCATGCTGTGAAATGCCGACATGATGATCCGGTCCGGTATGCCGCAAAGGGCATTCGAGCGGTTGTAGAGCGCGACCGACGTCATGGAGACGATCCTGCCAAGGATCAGCTGAGGCACGGACTCGTGGATGCGCTCCACCATGAGCGCCGCGCCCTTGAACAGGCCGAAAGCCAGCACATCGCGCCAGTACGTGAGACATGGCCGGAAAATCTTCGCAACCGGTACCGGTGAGAATGAAAGCGTGAGGGCCGCAAGTGTAACTGCACCCGCCAGCATGGCCCATGCGAAGCTAACTGGACCGAAGCCAAGGGTAGCGAGCGCGATTGTGATGAGCGCAGTCACGAGGGACACAACGGTGCGGATGCAGGCCAGGGCTCCGAAGCTCATGTTGCGGCGGAGCAATGTGATGACCGGTTGAGCTATCGCCTCCCCAAAACTTGCCGCCGCCGCCAACACGAGGAACAAGGACAGGCCAGGAGATGCATAGAACCGGGCAATGAGGCCGGATATGATGATGAGAACCGCTGCAATGATCGCATTGACGACGACCTGCAGCGTCAGCGCGGTCCGAACTGCCTCCTCATCGACCGTACGGCGTTGGATGAGGAATTCCGGCGTCACGAACTCGCGCGCGGAGAAGGCGACAATGGAGATTGCCAAACCCGTCACCGCTTCGCCGATTTCACCGGGCGTCAGGATGCGGGCCATCGTCGCCAGCACCGCAAGATTGATCAGGAGCGCGAGGTATTGCTCCAGCGAGGCCATCACATAGGCGCGACGGACCATAGGGTTCACACGTTTCCGGAGCGGTTCGGTCGCAGCAATGCCGCCACCACACGTGTGTCCCGTTCTTCCAACCTCAAGCCCATGTCGTCCACTCCGCCGGTTTCTTTGAGAATAGGCTTGGCATGGGCGGTGACCACTTGCCCATTCAGCTTAAGGCATCCTGTACAAGTGGTAGGGTCTTGCCATGTCTGTCGGACAGCACCCGTGAGAGAAGAAGATCCTGCTGCCGCGAGAGCTCGGACCGGATCGCAGCATTGTGACTGGCAATGGTCTTGCTGGCGCTCTCCAGATCGCCGAGTGCCAGGTGGACCTGCTGCATGACCCGCTCGACTTCGAAGGTCTCGATATGGTGACTGAACGTGCGCCGCCCAAACTCGGCCATGAGTTCTTCGTTCTTCTCCGCGTAGCCGAGCGAAAGAGCGGGCCGATCGAGCTTTAGAGCGCAGAGGAGATTGTGATAGCGGGAAACGATGGCGATATCGATCTTCAGAATATCGTCCATGACCTCTTGCAGCGAGACGGTGCGGGCGACCGAAAGACGACCATTTCGGTCAATAGGAGCAACCGCTAGGGCCGCGCGTATGTCGTCAAGAGCCTGATCGTCGGATGTGTCGCCGATAAAGAGACGTACGTTGTGTCCCTCGTCGAGCAATCGGCGCGCCAAAACGATAATCTTGTCCACATAGGTCCGGTAGATGGCTTCGCCATTCGCATGGTCGCGTTCCCATCCGCGGTAGCGCATGACGCCAATACCGATGGTCGCCGGCTTCTGCCCGCGATCCGTCTCGGCGGAGCGGTCTGGCTCGCCCAGCCCGAAAGCGAGGTCCGGGAAGCGGTGATCTGCGGATGTGTCGATACCGAGACCCTGTACAAAGCGTAGCGAAAAGTCGTCGCGGTAGGAACGGTATGTGGCCATCCTGACTGCCGATGTCAGAAACCAGCGACTGAGCCCGCCACGGATGGGGCCGGCACCAATGCTGACGAAAGCGATGCGCGCGCCGCGCAGCCGTGCGGCAAGGCACCAGCAATAGACGATAAACGGCCAGCCGAACGGTGTTTCCTGGAAATCGTCGAGTATGCCGGTTCCGGGTATCACCATCACATCGATACCGCCGAGCGCGCGCAGGATCGACACGAGGCTGACAAACCGTCCGGGAACCCGTCCCAGTCTGCTGTCGAGCCATCTGAAAAAGGGGCGGACGAAGGCCGCGCCGCCGCGGATGCTGATCGCATCCAGAGCGAAACGTTCGCCGATCACTGCGGGATTGGAACAGATGCATAGAAGGCCGGCGTCGGGGCAAGCGCGGCGCAAGAAGAGATGCATCGCCTCCAGAGAGCCGTCATTGCCCGAATTTCCGGATCCGAACTGTCCGAGCAGGCCAATCTTCATGAAGTGTCCGCCGCTGTCGAGTGAAGGCCGTCAAGGATTGCCAGTGCGGCCGAACTATCGCGCCCTGTTGCAGTTCGTAAAACGCCGACATTCGACATCGTTCCTCGACCGAAGGTGGTAGCTTTGCGAAGGTCTCCGGCGAAGGGGCGCGGCAGTCTTCCAATACCCAGCTTCCGAAATGCCGGTTCAGCACGGACATGTGGGTGGCCGGGGGAGCATCCCATGAAATTCGCCTATTTCGTCCTGCCGCATGTCGGTGGCACCTACACAGTGTTTCGGCATTTGCGCAGCGGTCTTGCGTTGCACGGGATCGAGATGCGCTGGCTCGGCCTCTCGTCGGACGGGCGGGGAATTCCATCCGCGCTGGAAAGCGAGGCTGCGTTTGGCACCCTTGTGGAAACCGCGACATCCGACGACGAGCGAAACAGTGCTCGACGACTGGAGCAGGCAATTCGTGCGGGCGGATTCGACGGTGTTTTCGTCAATGTCCTGAGCGACAGGGTGCAGACAAACATCGTGCGCTATCTCTCACCCGATATCTTGCGCGTCATGGTCGTGCACAACATCTCACCGGGGACCTATGCGGCGGCACAGGCGATCCGACCGTATGTCCATGCAATTGTCTGCGTGTCCCAACGCTGTCGCGACGACCTTGTGAAGCGACACCATTTCCCTGTCGAACGCACCCATGTGATCCCGAACGCCGTCGCAACGGATGCCTTTTCCGAAAGCGATCGATTGCCGCGACCGATCGGAGAGGGACTTCGCGTCCTTTTCCTGGGCCGGATCGAAGATGCTTCCAAAGGCGTGATGTGGCTGCCGGACATTCTTGAACGATCGCCAGCGTCTGCAACATTGACGATCGCCGGCGACGGTCCGGACCTCGGAGGGCTGAAGGTCAAGATGCCACCAGACGCGCCGCGCATCTTCTACACCGGCGCCGTCGCGGCAGAGGCGGTTCCGCCACTGATGGCGGCCCATGACATCTTTCTCATGCCGTCCCGGTACGAAGGTCTTCCGATGGCGCTGGTGGAGGCCATGGCCGGCGGATGTGTTCCCGTCGCCTCGGCACTGCGCGGCGTGACGGACATGATTATAGACCACGGTCGGGACGGGCTACTCTTTCCCGTCGGCAGTCCGGCGGCAGCGGCACGGCTCATCGCAGGACTGGACCAGGACCGCGCCCGGCTAAGCCGTCTGGCAGCCGGCGCCCGGCGGAAAGTGTCCGCGGCCTTCAGCGTGGATCAAATGGCAGCATGCTACGCAACGGTGCTGGGCGATATCACGGCAAGGCCGCCTCCAATCGCGCCTCCCCTTCCGATGGAGGGATGGAAGCTGCCATCAGGCCTGCGCCCCGGCCTGCGCACATACCTGCCGCGACCGCTGAAGAACTGGCTGAGGGTCGTGCGCGAACGGCTCTGATCTACCTCTTAGGGCCGAGGGACCACCTTTCGGGGATGATGCGGGCGCGAACCGCGACTGGCATAGTTCCCTCTTCCACCGATCATCGGGAAAGCCGCGAACCATGCCGATCTACGCAAATCTTCTTCGATCGTGTGTCGTGTTGCTTGCGCTTCTGGCGGCCCACGCTTCCCCCGCCGCCGAGCAGGCACATTTCCCGCTACGCATCTCCGCCGAAGGACCCTATCTCGAAGACGCAGATGGAAAGCCGTTCCTTATCACCGGCGATACCGCATGGTCGCTGATTGCCGACCTGTCCGCGGAAGACGCCGATCATTATCTCGCAGACCGTAAGGCACGCGGTTTCAACACCATACTGGTCTCGCTGATCGAGCACGAATTCGCCCGCAATGCGCCCAACAACGCCGAGGGAATTGCGCCATTCCTGGCGCCCGGCGATTTCTCCCAACCGAACCATCGCTACTTCACAGCTGCCGAGCGGGTGCTGGACGCAGCGCTGAAGGCAAACATGCTGGTCCTTCTCGCGCCCGCCTATGTCGGCGCCAACGGCGGTTCGCAAGGCTGGTATTCCGAGATGGCAGCTGCCGGGCCGGAGGCGCTTCGGTCCTATGGACGCTATGTTGGAAAACGTTATGCGCATTACCCGAATATCATATGGGTCCAGGGCGGCGACTACGATCCTCCCGACCGCGATCTGATCGCGGCACTGGCCAGCGGGATCGCAGAGGGCGCGCCAGGCGCAATGCAGACGGTGCATGGCAACCGCGACACGGTGACCGGTGTCTATTGGCCCGATGCCGGATGGCTGGCTCTCGATACGGTCTATACCTACGAAGACGTTGCGTCCGCCACGCTGGCGCGCTATCGCGCCGGCCCGCCACGCCCGTTCTTCCTGATCGAATCGCGCTACGAAAACGAACATGGCGTGGACGCCGCAGAGATCCGCAAGATGGCCTATGGTGCGTTGCTTTCCGGAGCGAGCGGCCAAGTCTACGGAAACAATCCGGTATGGCATTTCGACGGCCCCGCGCTCTACGCCGCGTCAACGGGATGGCGGGAAGCGCTTGGCAGCGACGGGGCCGAAAGCATCAGCCATCTGCAGGCACTGTTCGGTCGCCTCGACTGGTGGAAATTGAGGCCGGACGAAGGGCGCTTTGCGCGCATGGTGGAGGGCGCCCCGTCAGCCACGGCCATTTCCGCCGTCGCCGACGACGGCAGCTTCGCCGTGGTCTACCTCTACGATGCGGTTTCGATTGACCTGAATTTCGCGGCATTTGCCAGGTCACCCGCAACGGTCGAGTGGTACGACCCGTCTACGGGGAGGACGGTACCATCAGACCGTCATGCGCGCGACGGACAGGTCCGCCTTGGCGTTCCCTCCGCCTCGAACGCTTCGGGTGCAACGGATTGGATCCTGGTCGTGCGGATCGGAAATTGAACGCGGATAATGATCGTATCCTGGCAGCGCTCCTGCCGAGATGGCGCCCCGCATCGTGAAATTGTAGACCGACATTTTCCCGGCAAGTCAGAATCGTTACGTATGAAATGTGCCGTTTTTGCCTTAATTTATTGGAAAACCGCACACATCGTTG
>CAMPIK010000005.1 GCA_946886325.1 uncultured Shinella sp. | reverse complement strand
GATGGCGGCGTCGCCGTTGTTGCCCTGGGCCGTGACGGTGCGGGTCGTCGCCTCACCGCCGGTGAGGAAAATGTCGGCAAGGCGGGTCGCCTGGGCGGCGTCCTGCGGCGTGCGCACGGTTCCGTTCAGCACGATGTTATCAGAGATGATCTCGACCTGGATATCCGAATCCGGGATGAAGCGGCGCAGATGCGCCTCGAGGCCGGAGATGTCGCGCTCGACATCGAGATCCAGGCTGACGATTTCCTCGCCGTTCGGGCCGAAGATGAAGATATTGGTCTGGCCCACTTCCTTGCCGAAGAGGTAGATGCGCCGCGACGTGCGCGTCACGGCATCCGCCTTGCCGGGGTCGGCGACGAGAATGTCATGCGCATCGGTCGGCAGGTCGACGACGATCGCCTTGTTGAGGCCGAGTTTCAGCGATCGGCGGGCGCCGGGTCCGCTGTCGGATATGCGGATGACGGCGCTCGACGCGGCTTCGGCCGTTGGGATGCCCGGCTGACCGGTGATCATCCCGCCGGGCAAGCCCGAAAAGGCCAGGCAAAAGGCCACGCCGCCGGCGACAGACGCCTGCAATCTCTTGGCAATTCCACGCACGTTTACGTCCCCGCTCATTTGTCTGCTCCGCCGGAGCCGCCATTGACGATTTCGCCTGTCTTGATCACCTGGATGACCGGCTGGCCGGAACCGCCGCTCAGGAGGTAGTCCGCCGAATCCGTATCGGGCTCCTGGGCATCGGCCACGCTTCGAAGGGCCAGTGAAATACGCTCGGCCATCTGCTGGGCGACCACGATCACCTTGGTCTGGTCGGGCGTCAGCTCCAGCGTCGCGGTCGTGCCGACCACGGTCTTGCCGCCTTCGGCCTTCTCGGTGATCTGCTGGTCGATGGCCAGAACCCGCACGTTCTGGAGAATGGTTTCCGTCAGCAGCACGCCTTCGCCGCCGCGCCGTACCATGATCACGTCGACCCGGTCGTTCGGCAGGATGAAGCCGCCGGCGCCGGTCGCCACCGAAATCTCGGTTGCCACGGCCCGCTTTCCGGCCGGCAGCAGCGACGACATGATGCGACCGCTGGAATCGGCGATCTTTTCCGGCCGGATCGGCTCACCGTTGAAAATCGGCATGCGCACGACCGAGCCCGCGAGCTTTTCCATCGCGTCCGGCCGCGCCTTGTCAGTAATGAAGCCCTCGACGATGCTGCCTTCCGGCCACGGCGCCCATTGCAGCCTTTCGGCGTTCAGCCGCGCGCCGACCGGCAGGCTTTCCTTGGCGACAAGCACGTTGGTCGTCGGTTCGCGTTCGACGACCGTCTCGGAAATCACCGGAACCTTGTTGCCGCGGGCGAGCTGCAGGGCGAGCACGCCCGCCAGGCCTGCCGAAACGACGGCCACTGCCAAAATGATGATTCGCGCCGGTTTCATGTGTTTTCCCTGGGACTACGGAAATCTGTCCCAGCACATTGGCCCGCAATTGGTGTAATTATGGTTAATGAGGCGCTTACGATTGTAGTTAATGAAGTCCTGACGTGACGCGGGACCTAGCCGAAATGACGCGCCAGCACTTGCGCATAAGTTGTATCAAGCCCGGCAGAACAAGCAATTCGTAAACAATAGAGGCCGCCGTTCCGGCCGGCCTGCGCCTCAGCCGAGACCGGCAACCGCGGCCAGCATCAGCGGCGAGGCCGGGAAGGCGACGAAACCGGCAACGCCGATCGCAATCCCGTACGGAACCTTCTTCGCCGTCAGGAGATGATCCGGCACCGGCAGGCCCGACGCCAGGATGGAGTTCGTCTGCGAGCGCAGCATCAGGATGGCGAAGGTCAGGATACCGCCGAAGAGCGCGACATAGATCATGAAGCCGAAGAGGGAGAGATTGAAGCCGAACCAGACGGCGCTCGCCGTCAACAGCTTCGCGTCGCCGCCGCCCATGATATTGAACGCGAACAGCGCGAAGCAGACGCCGAAGACCAGCAGGCCGGCCATCAGGTGCATCGCGATGTCGCCAAGGCCGAGGCCCGCAAGCGGCGCGATGATCACAAAGGAGGCAAGCAGGATGGCCGGAACCCGGTTGGGAATGGTCATCGTGAACATGTCGGACAGCGCCGCGATCGCCAGGCAAAGCGGAAAGACGACGAAGATTGCGGCTGCGGTCATGGGACGATCCTCTTTATATGCGGAGTCTAGCGGCGCGCCATTAAAGAAGTGCAAAGGCTTCACCGCGTCCGCCGTCCGAAGACGGCACGCAAAAGCCGTCCCCGATGGCGGAGACGGCTTGTATCTGGCCGTCCGGACGATGACCGCCCGGCGGAAATTCTTACTGCGTGTCCTTGAGCTTGCCTTCAAGGAACAGGAACTGCTGGTTCAGGGTATCGCCGAGCGCGGTGGCACCGGTGATGAGGGCGACGGAAATCAGAGCGGCGATGAGGCCGTATTCGATTGCGGTCGCACCAGACTCGTCCTTCATCAGACGTGCGAAGATCTTGGTCATGGGAACTCTCCTAACTCCACGTGTTGGTTCAGCACTTCCGCCAACTGTTTCCGTTGTTCGGATGACTGCAACCTACAGACAGTGCATTGCCATCGACTTAAAGAACGCCGTTAACGACCCGTTAAAGAAGCGCCACGACTTTTTTGGTTAAGCATTCGTTTCAGCCCCGAGGTCGGGCGGACAACGTCCCGGCGGGACACAAGCGCAGGTGTGGAGGCTGGTAAATCCCGAGCTTCGCACACATCGCCTTAAACCTTCATTCACCAATAACTGTGATGCTTGCGCGAGCGAATGTGTCAGGAAGTCGATGATGATCAGCGCCGAAGTTAACGTTCCATCCCGCGCGCCGCGTTACATGGCCGCGCTCCTGGCGGCATTGGCCTGCATCGGGGCACCGGCGGCGCATGCGGAAGAGGAAATGCTGCGGGTCTATATGGACCATGCGCGCGTGCTGAAACTCGACCGCCCGGTCAGCAAGGTCATCATCGGCAATGCCGAGGTCGCCGACGCGACGGTTGCCGATTCCAACACGATCGTGCTCACGGGCCGCAGCTTCGGCACCACCAACCTCGTTCTTCTGGACGCCGACGGCAACGCCATCGTCGACGAGCGCATCCTCGTCTCGATCGACGAAGGCAACACGGTGCGCGTCTTCCGCCAGACCGTGCGCACCGTGCTGTCCTGCACACCGAATTGCGAACAGCACGCCGAACGGGACAAATAATCCAGACGCCTGACCGAAATCGGGAAGCCGTTCGAACCCAAGCTATTCGACAAACGAAAAATAAACGGTCTCCGCCTTAGTCTCCGGGAAGCAGCGCGCAAGAACGGAACGCGATGATGACGTGCCATACCGCCGAAGAACCCAAGGACCGTCGCCGCGGATTGCTCCGACGCTTCTGGCGTCGCAAGGATGGTGCAACGGCGATCGAGTTCACGATCCTCTGCATTCCCTTCTTCATGATCACCTTTGCCTCGATCGAGACCTTCGTGGCCTTCACCGCCGAGCAGTTGCTGGCGAATGCGACCGAAACGATGGCGCGCAAGATCCGCACGGGCGAGATCACCTATCTGCAGGGCAAGACCAGCGATATGTCGGCCCAGGAATTCCGCCAGGCGTTCTGCGAGGAAATATCGATCCTGATGCCGTGCTCCGAAACGGAGGTCAACCAGCCGAGCAAGCTGTGGATCGACGTGCGCAGTTTCGCAACCTTCGCGGAAATTCCGAAAGCGATCCCCCGCAAGGGCACCGAGCAGTTCGGCGACCTCGACACGAGCGGCTTCGCCTTCTCGCCCGGCGGCAAGCAGACGATCAACATCGTGCGCGCCTACTATCGCTGGGAAATCGTGACCGACCTCATCCGGCCCTATGTCAGCAACGTCCGGCCGGAGGGCGACGTCGCGCCCAAGGACTACCTGATCGTCGCAACCACCGTCGTCCAGAACGAGAATTACCCATGATGGACAAAGGCGGCGCCATTTCCGGGAACAGCAGGTCGGCAGGGCGCGGAATATTTCTGCTGATACGAAGGCTCAAGGATGCGCGCGAGGGTGCAGGCGCCGTCGAATTTGCGATCGTCGCGCCCCTTCTGATCATGATCTATATCGGCGCCTTCGAGGTGTCGGTCGCGATGACCGTGTCGCGCAAGGTCAGCCGTGCCTCCAGCACCATATCCGACCTCCTGACCCAGCGCACCGACGTGACCAAGGCGACGCTCGACGGCATGAACGATGTCGCGGCCAGCATCATGGCGCCGTTTTCGACCGGCAGCTACACGATGAAGATCACCGGCATTTCCGTCGATGCCGACGGCAAGGCGACCGTCGCCTGGTCGCGCGACCAGGCCGCCGGCACGCCCTATGCAAAGAACAGTACGGTTGCGCTGCCGGACGACCTGACGGACACGCCGACCTTCATCGTCCGCACCGAATTTGTCGTCCCGCACGAGATCCTGCTGATGATGCCCGGCCTGAAGGGTTCGAGCGTCAATGAACTCGACCTCGCCAAGACCAGCTATTTCCGCCAGCGGATCGGAACGTCGATCCCCTGCGGGGATTGCTGACGGCCTGCAACGGCCGCCGCCGGCGCCGGATTTCGCTTGAAGCCCCTCCTCTGCCCGTGCCATGTCTCTGGACTTTCGTCCTGTCGATCCGGCCATCTCGCCTTGTCCGACAGAGACGAAGCCTTCGATCGCAGGTGAACCATGGCGCGTGCCTTCCTCTTCGTTCTCGATTCCTTCGGCATCGGCGGTGCGCCGGATGCGCAGGATTTCGGTGATCTCGGCGCCGATACGCTCGGCCATATCGCGGAGTTCTGTGCAGCCGGTGCCGCCGACCGCGAGGGCCTGCGCTCCGGTCCGCTGAAGCTGCCCAACATGTCGGCGCTCGGCCTGCTTCACGCCGCGCGCGCGGCCACCGGCGCCTTTCCGCCCGGCATGGACGTGCCGCAGCGCGTGTTCGGAACGCATGGTGCGGCAAGCGAGGTCTCGCACGGCAAGGATACGCCGTCCGGTCACTGGGAGATCGCCGGCACGCCTGTCATGTTCGACTGGGGCTATTTCCCCGCAGACGGCGACGCCTTCGAGCCCGACCTGGTGGCGGCGATCTGCGCGGCCGGCAAGGTGCCGGGCATTCTCGGCAACTGCCATGCCTCGGGCACCGACATCATCGCGCGCCACGGCGCGGAGCATATGCAAAGCGGCAAGCCGATCTGCTACACCTCGTCGGACTCGGTCTTCCAGATTGCCGCGCACGAGCACCATTTTGGCCTGGAGCGCCTGCTCGACTTCTGCCAGACGGTTCGCCGCATTCTCGACGAAAGGCCCGGCGGCCGCATCGGCCGCGTCATCGCCCGGCCCTTCGTCGGCGAGACGGCGAAGACGTTCGAGCGTACCGGAAACCGCCGCGACTATTCGGTGCCGCCGCCCGAACCGACCCTGCTCGACAGGCTGACGGAGGCCGGCCGCACGGTCCATGCCGTCGGCAAGATCGGCGATATCTTCGCCCATCAGGGCATCGGCACGCTCACCAAGGCGAACGGCAACATGGCGCTCTTCGACGCCACCCTGCGCGTCATGGACGAGGCCAGGGACGGCGATCTCGTCTTCACCAATTTCGTCGATTTCGACATGCTCTACGGCCACCGCCGCGACGTGGCGGGTTACGCAGCGGCGCTTGAGGCCTTCGACCGCCGCCTGCCGGAAATCGATCGCAAGCTGAAGCCCGGAGACCTCGTGATCCTGACGGCCGACCACGGCTGCGATCCGACCTGGCGCGGAACGGACCATACACGCGAGCGCGTGCCGATCCTGACCTTCGGCCCCGGCGTGCGCTCGCGCCTCGTCGAAACACGCAGCACCTTCGCCGATATCGGCGAGACCGTGGCGCGGCATCTCGGTCTTCCGGCCGGACCACACGGGAGGAGCTTCCTTTGACCACCGAAACGATCAGGAAGGCGGAACTGCACTGCCATATCGAAGGCGCGGCACCACCGGCGCTTGCGCTGGAGCAAGCCCGCCGATACGGCGTGGACGTCAGCGGCCTCATCGAGAACGGCGCCTATGTCTGGACCGCCTTTTCCGATTTCCTCGTCTGCTACGACCGGATCGCCGAACTCTTCCGCACGGAGGAGGACTACGCGCTGCTCGCCGAAGCCTACCTGACCGAGCTTGCGGAAGCCGGCACGATCTACAGCGAGATCATCGTCTCGCCCGATCACGGCAACACGATCGGCATTGGCGCGGACGCCTATATCCGGGGCCTGGCAACGGGCATCGAGGCAGCGCGGGCGAAAACCGGCATCGAAGGCCGAATGCTGATCACCATCATCCGGCATCTCGGGCCGGAGGCCGCCGAAAAGACCGCACTTTACGCCGCACGGCGCGATCACCCGCTCGTCACCGGCTTCAATCTCGCCGGCGAGGAGCGCATGCACCGGGTCGCCGATTTCGCAGGCGCCTTCGACATCGCGCGCGACGCGGGGCTCGGCATCACCATCCATGCCGGCGAGATGGCGGGCGCCTTCAGCGTGCGTGACGCGCTCGACCATGTCCGCCCGTCGCGCATCAGCCATGGCGTGCGCGCGATCGAGGATATCGACCTCGTCCGGCGGCTTGCAGACGCCGGAACCGTGCTCGAAGTCTGCCCCGGCTCGAACATTGCGCTCGGCGTCTTCCCGAGCTTCGAGGCCCATCCGCTGCGGCAGCTGCATTCGGCCGGCGTGCGCGTCACGCTCAATTCCGACGACCCGCCGTTCTTCCACACATCGCTGAAGCGGGAATACGACATCGCCGCCGACATGGGGTTTTCGCGCGAGGAGATCGCGGGCATGACCCGGACCGCCATCGAGGCGGCCTTCGTCGACGAGCCGACGCGCAGCCGGCTGCTTGCCATGCTTTCCTGAGCAGATGCACCTGCCAGCCTGATTGGAAGAGGGAATGATGAGCGAAGGGCGCGCTCGTCTCTTGCGGTCATTCGTCGTTCCGTGGAAAAAGAAACGGTTCAACAGAATTCCGGAAGGGTCGGCCATGGACGGCGTCACAGTCATCAGTCATCCGCTCGTTCAGCACAAGCTGACCATCATGCGCAAGAAGGAGACGTCGACGGCGAGTTTTCGCCGCCTGCTGCGCGAGATCTCGACGCTGCTCTGCTACGAAGTCACCCGCGACCTCGAACTGACGACCGAGCGTATCGAAACGCCGCTCGAGGAGATCGATGCGCCGATCCTCGAGGGCAAGAAGCTGGTCTTCGCCTCGATCCTGCGCGCCGGCAACGGCCTGCTCGAAGGCATGCTGGAACTCGTGCCCTCCGCCCGCGTCGCACATATCGGCGTCTACCGCGATCACGAGACGCTGAAACCCGTCGAATATTACTTCAAGGCGCCGGAAAACCTCGATGCGCGGCTGATCATCGTCGTCGATCCGATGCTGGCGACCGGCAATTCCTCGATCGCGGCGATCGACAAGCTGAAGGAGCGCGGCGCGAAGAACATGCGCTTCCTCTGCCTGCTCGCCGCCCCTGAGGGCATCGAGAACTTCCGCAAGGCGCATCCGGACGTTCCGGTCTTTACCGCCTCGATCGACAGCCATCTGAACGACAAGGGCTATATCATGCCGGGCCTCGGCGATGCCGGCGACCGGATGTACGGCACGAAATAATCACGGATTCTTAACCAGCCCCGCGGAATCCGCCGGGCCTTTGCCTTTCGCATACCGATCCCGTGCTACGAGCGGGCATCCATCGGGAGATGTTCCGCATGATGCTACGCCCGCTCCTCCTGCTTGCCGCCGGCCTTGCCGTTGCCGCCGTCATGGTGCCGGATTTCGCCGCGCGTTACCTCGCAGACCCCGCGCCGACCGTCGAGGTGGCGCTGGCGACCGAGGAAGACGGAGACCATGATGCCGCACCGCAGGACGGCTACCGCACGGCGGTGCTGATGGCGGACGGGCGCGGGCATTTCATCGGGACTTTCACCATCAACGGCCGCAAGATCGACGGCCTCGTCGATACCGGGGCAAGCCTCGTCGCAATCAACCTGTCGACGGCGGAACGGCTTGGCATCACCCGCAGCAGCCTCGACTTCCGCCATCAGGTGACAACCGCGAACGGCAAGACCCGCGCAGCGGCCGTCAACCTCGCGCGCGTCGAGATCGACGGCATCCGCGTCAGCGATGTCGGCGCCATGGTTCTGGACGACGCGGCACTGTCCGGAACGCTGATCGGCATGAGCTTTCTGAAGGCGCTGTCGTCCTATCAGGTCGCCGGACGGGAAATGCGGCTTAGGCAGTGATCCGCTCGATGACACCAGGCGCTTCGGGCGGCGGTTCCTCGCCGATCACATAGAGCGCACGGAGACGGGCCGCGGCCGCCTCGGCGGCGGCGTCGCTGGCGGCATGAACTCTACCGATCTCGTCGCCCGCCTCGACGCGGCTGCCGAGCGGCAGAAGGCGATCGAAACCCACGCTGTGATCGATGGCCTGTCCGGGCTGCGTGCGCCCGCCACCGAGTTCGATCACCGCGAGGCCAAGTTCGCGCGCCGCGCAGGATTGCAGGAAGCCAGCACGCACAGCCTTCACGCCACGCACGACCGGCGCCTGCGGCAGATAATCATCCGCCTTCTCGACAAAGTCGGCCGGACCGCCGAGGGCGGCCACCATCAGACCGAAGGTCTCGATCGCGCGCCCGGATGTCAGCGCGGCAAGCGCCATGGCTTCGGCTTTTCCCGGTTCCGGCTCGACGCCCGAGAGCACCAGCATCTCTGCGGCGCAGGCGAGAACGATGCGCTCCAGCCGCGAGCCCCGCTTTTCGCCCTTCAGCAGCGCGACGCAGTTGGCGACTTCCAGCGCGTTGCCGGCCGCATCCGCCAGCGGCTGGTTCATGTCCGTCAGCAGCGCCGTCGTGCGCACGCCGGCGCCGTTCGCCACGCGGACGAGCGTGCGCGCCAGTGTCTCAGCCTCCTCCCGCCGCGTCATGAAGGCGCCGCTGCCGAGCTTCACGTCGAGCACCAGCGATTGCAGGCCCGCCGCCAGCTTCTTCGAAAGGATCGAGGCCGTGATCAGCGGCAGGGAATCGACCGTCGCGGTGACATCCCGGATCGCGTAGAGGCGCCGGTCGGCCGGTGCGAGGTCCGCCGTCTGGCCGATGATCGCGCAGCCGACCTCGCGCACCGTCTGCCGGAACAGCGCCTCCGAAGGCGAAACCGTATAGCCTGCGATGGATTCCAGCTTGTCGAGCGTGCCGCCGGTATGGCCGAGGCCGCGGCCGGAAATCATCGGCACGGCGAGGCCGCAGGCGGCGGCAATCGGCGCCAGCATCAGCGAGACATTGTCGCCGACGCCGCCGGTCGAGTGTTTGTCGGCGACCGGGCGGTCGAGATCGGACCAATCAAGCACGTCGCCGGAATCGCGCATCGCCAGCGTCAGCGCGACGGTCTCCGGCGCGTCCATGCCCTTGAACCAGACGGCCATGGCGAAGGCCGCGACCTGGGCATCCGAAAGGCTTCCGTCGCTCATCGCCCCGATAAAGGCGGTGATCTCGTCGGCCGAAAGTGCCTCGCCGTCGCGCTTCTTGCGGATGATCTCCTGCGGGATCATGGCCTCGCCGCTCCGCCTGCCCGCACCTCAGCCATCGCGCGCAGCCCCGAGAGCGAGCATGCGCTCGAGGATCGCGGCGAGCCTGCGGCCGCCGATGGGCGCCATGTCCTTCGTCTCGTGATGGCTGAGTTCGCCGCCGGTCATGCCCGCGCCGAAATTGGTGATGACGGAGGCGGCAGCGACGCGCAGGCCGAGATACCGGGCGATCAGCACTTCCGGCACCGTCGACATGCCGACGGCATCGGCGCCGAGAATGCGCGCCATGCGGATTTCGGCCGGCGTCTCGAAACTCGGACCTGACAGCCACATGTAGACGCCCGACGAGAGCGGAATATCGAGTTCCGCCGCCGCCTCGTCCATGTCGCGCGCCATGGATGCATCGTATGCATTGGTCATGCCGACGAACCGTCCGTCGCCTTCGCGGCCGATCAGCGGGTTGGTGCCGGAGAAATTGATGTGATCGGCAATGCGCATGACGGAGCCGGGCGGCAGGTCCTCGCGGAGCGACCCGGCGGAATTGGTCAGGATCAGCGCCTCGATACCGATCGCCTTCAGCGCCTCTATGGGCGCCCGCATCGCATTGGCGTCGCCATGTTCATAATAATGCGCGCGGCCGGACAGCATGACGACCGGCACCCCGGCGATCCGGCCGGAGACAAGCTCGGCCGCGTGGCCCGAAACCGAGCTATGAGGGAAACCGGGAAGTTCGCCGTAGGGAATGCGAACCGCATCCTCGACTGCCTCTACCAGCGCGCCGAGGCCCGAGCCGAGCACGATCGCGTGGCGCGGCGAGCCCGCGATGCGGCCCCGCAGCAGATCGGCAGCTCCACTCATCCGATGACCTCGGTCTCGAAGCTGAAGGGCAGCAGTTCGGGCATGGTCATGGTCTTCTTCACGCCGGTCTCGTCGCAGAGATAGATGCGCGTTTCGGCGGAGGCAAATTCCGAGATCTTCTGCCGGCAGCCGCCGCAGGGCGGGCAGAGCGGCAGCTTTTCGGCGATGACGGCGATTTCGACGATCTTCTTCGCGCCGCCCATGATCATGGCGCCGATCGCCGTCGGTTCCGCGCACCAGCCCTGCGGAAAGGACAGGTTCTCGATATTGGCGCCCGCATAGATCCGGCCGTCCTCGGCGCGGATGGCGGCCCCGACGGGAAATTTCGAATAGGGCGCATAGGCACGCGCCATCGCATCGCGCGCCGCCTCGAACAGGTCATGGGACATGGATCAACGTTCCTTCACATAGGGCACGCCGCCGGCCTTCGGCGGGATCGCTTTGCCGATGAAGCCGGCGAGCAAAATCACCGTCAGGATATAGGGCAGCGCCTGCATCAGCTGAACCGGAATCTTGCCGATGACCGGGAAGGGATAGCTCTGGTAGCGGATGGCAAAGGCGTCGAGGAAACCGAAGAGCAGGCAGGCGAACAGGATGCCTCTCGGCTGCCACTTGGCGAAGATGAGGGCGGCGAGCGCGATATAGCCCTTGCCGGCCGTCATGCCCTTGGTGAAGCCGGCATTGGCGGCGAGCGACAGATAGGCGCCGGCGACGCCGCACAGGATGCCGCAGCAGATGACGGCCCGATAGCGCATCCAGAGCACGGAGATGCCGGCCGTATCGACGGCGCCGGGGTTCTCGCCGACGGCGCGAAGGCGAAGCCCGAAGCGCGTGCGGTAGAGGATCCACCAGCTCGCCGGCACCATCAGGAAGGCGAAGTAGGTAAGGATCGAATGGCCGGAGATGAGATCGGCATAGATCGGACCCAGCAGCGGCACGCCCCGCACCGCCTCCGCGAAGGGCAGGTCGATCGTGCCGAAGCGTCCGCTCTCCATCAGGGCCGGCGTGCGGCCGCCCTGGCGGAACCACGCCTCGCCGAGGATGACGGTGGAGCCGGCGACGATGAAGTTGATCGCGACGCCCGAGACGATCTGGCTGCCGCGCTGGGTGATCGAGGCATAGCCGTGCACCAGCGAGAGCATGACGGAGACGAGGATCGCGGCACCGAGCCCCATGAAGACCGACTGGGTGATGTAGGCGACCGTGCCGGCGGCAAAGGCACCGCCGAGCATCTTGCCCTCGAGGCCGATGTCGAAGACGCCGGCCCGTTCGGTGAAGAGGCCGGCAAGGGCGGCGAGGATCAGCGGCGTCGAGACGCGAACGGTCGACTGCGCGAGTTCCAGGAAGGTTTGCAGGAATTCCATGGTCACGCTCCCTTGGTCGCTTCGACGTCGCGACCGCGGGGCGAAAGCCCCATGACGAGCCGTGAAATGGCCGGGCGGAACATGTGCTCCAGCGCACCGGCAAAAAGGATGACGAGACCCTGGATGATGACGATCATGTCGCGCGAGATCGACGGCATCTCGAAGGCGATCTCGGCGCCGCCCTGGTAGAGCACGCCGAAGAGGATCGCCGCCGGGATGATGCCGGCCGGATGCGAGCGGCCCATGAGCGCGACCGCGATGCCGACGAAGCCGGCGCCCTGCACGAAATCGAGCTGCATGCGGAACTGCTCGCCCATGATCGGGTTCAGCGCCATCATGCCGGCAAGCCCGCCGGAGATCATCATGGCGATGACGATGATGCGGGCCTCCCTGATGCCGGCATAACGCGCGGCGGCGGGGCTGTGGCCCATGGTGCGCATCTCGTAACCGAGCTTGGTGCGCCAGATCAGCACCCAGACGCCGAAGGCGGCAAGAAGCGCCAGCAGGAAGGACACATTGAACGGTGCGGTGCCGACGCTGAGGCCGAACATCGACATCAGCCAGTCGAGCTTCGGAAGCTGGCCTCCTGCATCGAAGGTGCGCGTTTCCAGCGACATGGAGCCGAGCGGTTTCAACACGCGGTTCAGCAGGTAGTTCATCAGGCTGGCGGCGATGAAGTTGAACATGATCGTCGTGATGACGATGTGGCTGCCGCGCTTGGCCTGCAGCCAGCCGGGGATCAGCGCCCAGAGCGCGCCGAAGAAGGCGGCGCCGAGGATCGCGATCGGGAAGACCAGATACCAGGGCAGCGTCCGGTCGAAGGCAAGGCAGGCGAGCGCCACGCCGATGCCGCCGATATAGGCCTGGCCCTCGCCCCCGATGTTGAAGAGGCCGCAATGGAAGGCGACCGCGACCGCGAGGCCCGTGAAGATGAAGGTCGTCGCATAATAGAGGGTGAAGCCGATATATTCGCCGCGCCCGAAGGCGCCGTTGATCATGTGGTAGGCGGCCTCAAGCGGGCTTTCCCCCACCAGCAGCACGACGAGGCCGGAGATCATGAAGGCGACCGCGAGATTGACGAACGGGATCAGGCCATATTCGGCCCAGCCCGGCAGCTTGGCATAGGGGTTGCTCATTCGGCGGCCTCCTTGCTGCCTTCGACGCCGGCCATCAGCAGGCCGAGTTCGCCTTCCGATGCATCCGGCAGCCGCTCGCCGACGACGCGGCCGGCGAACATCACCAGGATCCGGTCGGACAATGCGCGGATCTCGTCGAGTTCGACGGAGACGAGCAGCACGGCCTTGCCCTGGTCACGCATCTCGATGATGCGCTTGTGGATGAACTCGATGGCGCCGACATCGACGCCGCGCGTCGGCTGACCGATGATCAGCACGTCCGGATCGCGCTCCATCTCGCGCGCCAGAACGATCTTCTGCTGGTTGCCGCCGGAGAAATTGGCGGTCTTCAGGCGGGGATTCGGCGGGCGGATATCGTATTTGGCGATCTTCTCCTCGGCATCCGCGCGCACCGCATCGGTGTTCATCAGGAAGCCGCTGCCATATTTCGGATCCCGGTGATAGCCGAGGATCGCGTTCTCGCTTTCGTCGAATTTCAGGACGAGACCGACATGGTGGCGATCCTCCGGCACATGGGCAAGGCGGCGCTGACGGAGTTCCGCCGGGTCGGCTTGACCGGTGACGTCGATCGGCGTGCCGTTCAGCATGACCTTGCCGGACCTGGCCTTGCGAATGCCGGCAATCGCCTCGATCAGTTCCGACTGTCCGTTGCCGGCGACGCCCGCGATGCCGACGATCTCGCCGGCGCGGATGTCGAAGGAGACATCGTCCACCATCGTCACGCCGCGGCCGTCGCGCACCGTCAGGTTGGCGACCGAAAGCTTGACGTCGCCCGGATTCGCCTCGCCCTTTTCGACGCGCAGCAGCACGCGGCGGCCGACCATCAGTTCCGCCAGTTCCTCGACGGAGGTCTTCGCCGTCTCCCGCGTCGCCACCATCTCGCCGCGCCGCATGACGGAGACCTCGTCGGTGATCGCCATGATCTCGCGCAGCTTGTGCGTGATGAAGATGACGGTCTTGCCCTGGTTCTTGAGCTGTTCGAGGATGCGGAAGAGATGATCCGCCTCGGGCGGCGTCAGGACGCCGGTCGGTTCGTCGAGGATCAGGATGTCGGCCTTGCGGTAGAGCGCCTTCAGGATCTCGACGCGCTGCTGCAGGCCAACAGGCAGTTCCTCGATCACCGCGTCCGGATCGACCTCCAGCGCATATTCCTTCTCCAGCCGCTTCAGTTCGGCGCGCGCCCGGGTGATGCCCGCATTGAGGATCTGGCTCTCCTCGGCGCCGAGCATGACGTTTTCGAGCACGGTGAAGTTTTCGACCAGCATGAAATGCTGGTGCACCATACCGATGCCGGCCGCGATCGCCGCATTGGGGTCGCGGATATCAGCCTTTTTGCCATCGACGACGATCTCGCCGCGATCGGCCTGGTAGAAACCGTAGAGGATCGACATCAGGGTCGATTTGCCGGCGCCGTTTTCGCCGATGATCCCGTGGATCGTGCCCTTGCGGACCTTCAGGTTGATGTTCCGGTTGGCGTGGACGAGGCCGAAGCTCTTGTCGATGCCCTTGAGTTCTATTGCCAGTTCGCTCATGACGACCCACTGCGGAAAATTGAGAACCCGTCCGGCCCCGCCTCGGCGCTGCCTGGAAGGCCAGTCTTGTTGCTTCCGCCCCGCTTGTCCAGCATCATCGCCGGACGCCCCGCCGATCCCGGCCCCGGATGCGCACGAAAGCGGCGCGCCGGCGGCCGACACGAAGGACGAACCCTGCCATGGCGCCGACGCCAGACGAACGAAACGAAGACCGGATTGCGGTTCTGGAGGAGCATGTCGCGCATCAGGCGCGCACGATCGAGGACCTGTCGGACCAGCTGGCCGAGCAATGGAAGACCGTCGAGCAGCTTCGCGACAAGCTCGACCGGCTGACGGAACGCTTCCTGTCGCTCGAAGAGCAGGCGCTCGACGCGCCGGCGATCACCAGACCGCCCCATTATTGACCCCGCCATCCGGCCGAAAACCCCTTCCGCCTCGTTGAAGGCGGAAGGGGCCTGATCCCGGATCAGTAGGGGCAGGTCTCGTCCGACATGTAGTCGTGGACCTTCACCGTGCCGGCAATGATGTCGGCCTTGGCCTTTTCGACGGCAGCCTTGATCTCGTCGGTGACGAGCGGTGCGTTGTTCTCGTCCATGGCGACGCCGACGCCCTCTTCCTTGAGGCCGAGCACGTTGATGCCAGGCGCGAACGTGTCGTTCTTGGCGGTCATGAAGGCATCATAGACGGCGACGTCGACGCGCTTCAGCATCGAGGTCAGCACCTTGCCGGGCTGCAGGCCGTTCTGGTTGGAATCGACGCCGATGCCGAGCTTGCCGGCATCCGCAGCCGCCTGGAGCACGCCGACGCCGGTACCGCCGGCCGCGTGGTAGACGACGTCAGAACCCTGGTCGAACTGCGACTTGGCGATCTCGCCGCCCTTGACCGGATCGTTCCAGGCGTCCGGCGTGGTGCCCGTATAGGCTTCCAGAACCTTGACATCAGGACCGACCGACTTGGCGCCGCCGATATAGCCGCAGGCGAACTTGTGGATCAGCGGAATGTCCATGCCGCCGACGAAGCTGACGGTCTTGGACTTCGATGCCATGGCCGCCATCATGCCGGCGAGCCAGGAACCTTCCTCTTCCTTGAAGACGACCGAGCGCACGTTCGGCTTGTCGACGACCATGTCGATGATCGCGAACTTGGTGTCCGGATATTCGACGGCGACCTTCTCGAGCGATGCCGCCCAGGAGAAACCTGCCATCACGATCGGGTTGTTGCCGTCGCCGGCGAAGCGGCGGAGCGCCTGTTCGCGCTGCGCGTCGTTGGCGATTTCGAAATCGCGATATTCGATGCCCGTCTCGGCCTTGAACTTCTCGGCGCCATTGAAGGCGGCCTCGTTGAAGGATTTGTCGAACTTGCCGCCCAGATCGTAGATGATCGCCGGCTTGATGTCCGCCGCCAGCGCCGTCGCCGACATCGCAGCCATTGCAAGGAAAGTCAGAAGGGTTCTTTTCATTGTACAGCCCTGTTCGCTCTTGATTGTTGTGTCCTCCCGCACGCTCTTTTCGAGGCATGTCTGCGGAGCCACCGACCCGTTCCCTTGGGTCAGGCTGAGCGATCCTTGCACGGCTTCGGGAAAAATTCACCAGAAATTTTTCAACTGGTAAAAAAATATAAGCCGCCCGGAATGTGTCCCGGACGGCCCGTTCTCATGCGCTGTTTGCCGGGAATTCAGCCGATCTGGCAGGCGACGCCGGTGCCGCGCAGGCCGCAATAGCCGCCGGGGTTCTTGGCGAGATACTGCTGGTGGCCCTCCTCCGCGAAATAGAAGGGACCCGCATCGGCGATTTCGGTGGTAACGCGGCTCGTATGCCCCGAGGATTTCAGCGCCGCCTGGTAGCCGTCGCGTACGCGCTCGGCGATCGCCCTCTGCTCCGGCGTCGTCGTATAGATCGCCGAGCGATAGGTCGTTCCGATATCGTTGCCCTGGCGCATGCCCTGCGTCGGGTCGTGCGCCTCGAAGAACGTCTTGAGGATCGTCTCCAGCGCGATGGCCGCGGGATCGTAGACGACGAGCACGACTTCGGTATGGCCGGTCAGCCCGGTCGTCGTCTCCTGGTAGGTCGGATTGGGCGTGAAGCCGCCGGAATAGCCGGCCGCCGTCACGAAGACGCCCGGCATCTGCCAGAGCAGGCGCTCTGCACCCCAGAAACAGCCCATGCCGAGCAGGATCGTCTCGGTTTCCGGCGGATAAGGCCCCTTCAGCGGCTGACCATTGACGAAATGGGTTTCCGCCGTCGGGATCGGGTCGGGGCGTCCGGAAAGGGCCGTTGCGGGCTCCGGCATGACGGTCTTCTTGTTGAACATGTCGATCAGAAACATCGTGACCTCCGTGAGGGCTGCAACCCGACGAGGTTGAGCGCGATAAGTTCAGGCTGCGAAACGGCCGGCGGCACGCGGCCGGCGGTAGGCGAGCACCCAGAAAAGAAATGCCAGCGCCAGAAGCACGGCAAAGGCCGGCTGCGACAACACCCAGAGTGCGACCGGATCCCAGAGATAGGGATAGAACCGGTTCATGATCGTATCGGCGACAAGGGCGATCGTCGACGGACTTGCCGCACTCCAGGCCGCCGCAAGCGGCGTCAGCACGGGTTCGGCCGCGGCCACCGACTGGATGGCATCGATCGTGCCCGCCATGACGGCGACGGCAAGTGCCGCGAGGCTGAAGAGCCGCAGGACAAAACGGATCACCGGACCATCGCCTCCCATCGCCGCCGGCAGAACATACCGGCCTCTGCGCGAAGATGTAGGATCACCGCGAAGCGCTTGCAAGCACAGGCTTTTCACAACCGGTCGCGAAGCCTTCAAAAAACTGTCAGATAGCGGTTGATTGCCCAAGGATCATCGGTATATATCGCCCGTCCCGCCGAACTGGAAACAGACGGCGGTCCGCGCCGGACCCTAACCGCCGGCGTCGAGCGGACGGACAGGTGGCCGAGTGGTTGAAGGCGCACGCCTGGAACGCGTGTATAGGGGAAACTCTATCGAGGGTTCGAATCCCTCTCTGTCCGCCATTTTCCAAGCCCCTCCGATACCACAGCTCCGGTTCACACCCCGGCCTCCTTGAGACCGCCCCTCCCCTTCCGCCTTTCCGCCGCGCGCAAAAGTGGCCTTTCGACAAGATAATAGCCGCAGAGACCCGCAATCGTTCCGGCGCCAATCGATGTGGCGAAGATGACGGGTGCCGGCAGGGCGAGGGTGGCGCCGGCTTTGGCGATGACGGAGATCGCGAAGGTGTGCCAGAGGTAGATCGAGTAGGAGGCCTCGCCGAGCATGGCCGGGGTGCGGAAGAGCGGGATCTGTCCGTTTCTCTCGAGCGCGGCGGTGCCGT
>CAMPIK010000004.1 GCA_946886325.1 uncultured Shinella sp. | reverse complement strand
GGCCCATGTGGCGGTCGCCATGCAGGCGCTGGACGCGGGCAAACACACCTATTCGGAAAAGCCGCTCGGCATCACTTTCGCCGAGGGCAAGACACTGGCGGACGCTGCCAAGGCGAAGGGCCTGCGCATCGGCGCGGCGCCCGATACGTTCCTCGGAGGGTCGCACCAGACGGCGCGCGCCATCGTCGATTCCGGTGCGCTCGGCATTCCGGTCGGCGGCACGGCGACCTTCATGTGCCCCGGACACGAGCGCTGGCATCCGAACCCGGACTTCTACTACGAGGTGGGCGGCGGGCCGATGCTCGACATGGGACCCTATTACATCACCGATCTCGTCAACCTGCTCGGCCCGGTCGCCAAGGTCGCCGGTTTCGCGGTGGCGGCGCGCAAGGAGCGCACGATCACCAGCGAGCCGCGCAACGGCCAGGTCGTTCCGGTCCATGTGCCGACCCATGTCGCTGGTGTCATGGCCTTTGAGAGCGGCGCGGTCGTGCAGATCGGCATGAGTTTCGACGTCGCCGGTCACAAGCATGTGCCACTCGAGGTCTACGGCACGGAAGGCACGCTGATCGTGCCCGACCCGAACCATTTCGGCGGCCAGATCGAGTTCCTGAAGAAGGGCGGCGCCTTCGAGCCGCGCGATACGACGGAACCCTATGCGGACGGCAACTACCGCTCGCTCGGCGTCGCAGACATGGCGCATGCGATCCGCTCGAACCGGCCGCACCGGGCCAACGGCGACCTTGCTTTGCATGTGCTGGAAGTCATGGAAGCCTTCGACAAGGCTGCCGAGACCGGCACGACGATCACCATCACCACGAAGACGGACCGTCCGGCGCCCCTGTCGGAATCGCTCGTCGACGGCCGCATCGGCCGGTAAGCCATCAGGAGGAATTCACATGCGCGAAGCACTTATCGTCTGGGGCGGATGGAGCGGTCACGAGCCGCAGGAATGCGCCCATATCATCCGCGACATGCTGCAGGAGGATGGGTTCAAGGTCTATCTGGAGCACAGCACGGAGGCGTTTGCAGACCCGTCGATCCACGACCTGTCGCTGATCGTGCCGATCATGACCATGTCGAAGATCGAGAAGGAAGAGGTGAAGAACCTCGCCGCCGCGATCGAGAGTGGCGTCGGCATCGCCGGCTATCACGGCGGCACCGGGGACGCGTTCCGGGACAGCGTCGAATACCAGTTCATCATCGGCGGGCAGTGGGTCGCCCATCCCGGCAACATCATTGACTACAAGGTGAATGTGACGCGGCCGGACGATCCGCTGATGGAGGGGATTTCCGATTTCCCCTATACGTCCGAGCAATATTACATGCATGTCGATCCCTCGAACGAGGTGCTGGCGACGACCACCTTCAACGGCGATCACGCCTATTGGATCGACGGCGTCGTCATGCCGGTCGTCTGGAAGCGGAAATACGGCAAGGGCCGCGTCTTCTATTCCTCGCTCGGCCATGTCGCCAAGGAGTTCGAGGTGCCGGAGATGAAGACGATCTTCCGCCGCGGCGCCAACTGGGCGGCGCGCTGAGCGTTTCTGGGCGGTCTTCCAACGACAAAGGCCCGGCGGTTTGACCGCCGGGCCTTTGCACAGGTTCAGGTTCGCAGGTTCACTCGGCTGCGGGTGCGGCGACTTCCATCTGCCGGCGCCTGCGGCCGACCGTTGCCTGCGTCAGCACGAAGGCCAGCACGGCCGCAAGGGCTATGCCACCGGCCATCGGCAGCGCCGTGCCGTCGAAGAACAGGCTCGCGACGACCATGGCGACAGCGGCCGTCGCGAAATGCAACGTGCCCATCAGGGCCGATGCCGTTCCCGCGATCTCGCCATGCTCCTCGAGGGCAAGCACGGCGCTGGTCGGGATAACGAGGCCGAGAAAGCCGTAGCCCGCGAAGAGGAACACGGCCATCACCGGCAACTGGTCGAAGCCGAGGCTCATGACGGCAAACATCGCCGCCATGGTGAGCGCGAAGGCTGTGACCGCCACCCGCATCACCCGGACGAGACCGAAGCGTTCGCCGAGCCGTCCGGTCATCTGCGACACCGTGAAGAACGACACCGCGTTGATCGAGAAGGCGATGCTGTATTGCGTCGGCGTCAGGCCGAAATGGTCGATCAGCACGAAGGGCGAATTCGCGAGATAGACGAGGAAGCTCGCGATGCCGAGGCCGCCGATGAAGGTCAGCGTCAGGAAGTTCCGGTCGGCGAGAAGCGTCCGGTAGGCTTGAAGCGCACTGCGGATCCCGCTTTCGGCGCGGGCGGCCTTCGGACGGGTCTCCTTCATCTGCGTCGCGAGCAGAACGAGGCCGATCAGCGCCGCGATGGTGACGGCCCAGAAGACCCCGCGCCAGCCCCAGAAGGCGATGACGCCGCTGCCGGCAAGTGGCGCCAGGATCGGCGAGATGCCGAAGACCAGCATCAAGAGCGACATCAGCCGTGCCGCATCGACACCGGTGTGCATGTCGCGCACGACGGCGCGCGGAATGACCATGCCGGCCGCGCCGCCCATGCCCTGCAGGAAGCGGAAGGCGACGAGCGTCTCGATGTCGTCGGCGATGGCGCATCCGACGCTGGCAATGAGGAAGAGGCCGATGCCGAGGTAGAGCGGCGCCTTGCGGCCCCACATGTCGGAAAGCGGCCCGTAGACGAGTTGGGCGAGCGCGAAGGAGATGAAGAAGGCGAGCAGGCTTAACTGCACCGCGCTGGTGTCCGCCCCGAGGTCCTGCCCGATCGACGGCAGCGCGGGAAGGTACATGTCGATGGCGAAGGGTCCGATCGCCGACAGCAATCCGAGAATGATTGCCGTTCGATAGAAGGATGTCGTCATGAGGATCGTCTCTCGAAAAACAGGGGACCGGAAGCGGGCGCGTCGTCGCGCCCGCTTCGCAGGTGGAAATGTTCGGATAAGGATTGCCGCGCGGCTTGGGAGGATCACGCGGCAACATGCTCGTCCAGTAATTTGGACGGTAATGTCCATTTAGATACTGTTGTCTAAATCGTCAAGACGCCTTATCTATGGAGCATGAAAAACATTCCCGAACCCACCCGAAAGGCGGCCAGCGAACCGATGCGCGGCAACTGCGCCAAGCGGCTGTCGATCCTGGAAGCTGCGGCCAACGTCTTTTGCCGGCAGGGCTTTTCCGGCGCCAGCATCGACGAGATCGCGGCCGAGGCCTGCGTCTCCCGCCAGACGGTCTACAATCATTACCGGGAGAAGGAGACCCTGTTCATGGCCGTCGTCGCCGACGTCATGGACCGCGCCAATGCCCAGCTTTACGCAATCCTCTCCACATTTCCCGAGCGTACGGACAATCTCGAAGACGATCTCGTCCGGTTTTCGATGAGCCTGTCGCGCAACTGCATCTGCAACAAGGAAGGCCGCTTCCTGCGCCGGCTGGTGCAGAACGAGGGCGAGCGCTATCCCCATCTCTTCCAGTCCTGGCGCGAGCACGGGCCGGGCAAGATCGACGCGGCACTCGGCGCCCTCCTTTCCCGTCTGGCGCACAAGGGAGCGCTGCGGATAGACGATGTTGATGTCGCGGCCCGACAGTTCCTGGCGCTCGCCAATGCCGATCTCCAGATGATCACGCTTTTCGGCGAGAAGCCGACGGAAGCGCAGTTCGAGACCGCGGCGCGAAATGCCGTGCGCTGCTTCCTGCGTGCCTATGGCGGGGAGCCGGAATCTGCGGAGCGTGAGGCCCCGGCCCGCGATTACGCCCGCACCCCCGCCGGCATCCCGGCCTGACGGCAAAAAATTTCATCGCCGATGGAATGCCGGTCGTGCGGCTTGCGTATAGGACTGTATGAAACGCAATCCGTTCGATGTCATCGGCCAGCTCGGCGCCCTTCGCCGCTATGCGCGCTCGCTGACGCGCAATGCGGAGGATGCCGAAGACCTCGTGCACGACGCGCTCGTCAACGCCTATGAGCGCAAGGCGACGTTCCGCACCGGGGCCAGCGTTCGCAACTGGCTCATGTCGATCCTGCACAACACCCATATCGACCGGCTGCGCCGGCGCCAGTCGGCCGAGCGGAGGATCGATGCGGCGGCCGAGCTTGCGCCGCAGTCCGCCGAGCCGACGCAGGATCATTCCGTGCGCCTGAAGCAGGTTCAGTCTGCCTTCTTCGCGCTTCCGGAAGAGCAGCGCGCCGCGCTTCATCTCGTCGCGATCGAAGAACTCTCCTACCAGGAAGCCGCCGCCGCACTCGGCATTCCCGTGGGCACGCTGATGTCGCGCCTGTCGCGCGCCCGCGCCCGGCTGCGTTCCTTCGAGGACGAGCCGCGGCAAATATCCCATTTGAGACTGATTGGAGGCGCCGACGATGAAAAGCGTTGACCCCATACTGGACGCCGATCTCGACGCCTATGTCGATGACCAGCTCGATGTCGCCCGCCGCATAGAGGTCGAGGCCTATCTGTCCGAGCATCCCGCCATCGCCGCAAGGGTCATGGCGAACCTCAGGGTTCAGGACGAGTTGCGTCTGGCGCTGGCCGAATACAGGCCGCATGTGCGGCAGGCGACACGCGAAGCGGCGCGCAACCTGGAGCGCGCGCTGTCGAGGCGGAAGCTCTTCTCGCTGTTCCAGCGGGCGGCCGCGGTCGCCCTGTTTGTCGGCGCCGGATGGCTTGCCCATGCCTATGTCGGTCCCTTCGGTGCCGGCGAGGTCGTGGCTTCGGTCCATGCACCCGCCTTCGTCGACGAGGCACTGAAGGCCCACAGCACGACGGTGCTGCGCGGGACCATGCCGTCCCAGCCCGAAACGAGCCGCTATGACGCCGCCGACATCCGCTCGGCGACCGGCATCGTCCTTCCCGAACTGCCGCGGGGCTGGTCGGTCTCCGACGTGCAGGTCTTTCCCTCGGCCTTCGGCCCGAGCGTCGAAATGGCCGTCGCGCGCCGCGACGGCGAACAGCTTTCCCTCTTCGCCGTCCGTCCGGGCGATTTCACGGTCCGCCAGGTGCTGGTCGAGACGCGCGAAGAGATCAATGCCGCCTACTGGCAAATCGGCGAAGTCGCCTATGCGCTGGTTTCGGACGGTGAAAAACCCGAGGTGCTGGCCGAAACGGCCCGTCGCCTCGCCCGTACACTCTATTAATCTCAACCGAGAGGAGACTATCGATGAACCCCACTCCAAACCGCTTCGGCTATGCCGCCGCGCAGGCACAGTCCGGCGCCCTCTTCGACGAGGGCCTGCGCCAGCACATGCTGCGCGTCTACAACTACATGGGCGCCGGCCTCGTCATCACCGGCCTCATCGCCTTCATCGTCGGCTCGACGCCGGCGCTCTACGTGCCGATCTTCTCCACGCCGCTGAAGTGGGTGGTGATGCTGGCGCCGCTCGCCTTCGTCTTCTTCTTCTCGTTCAAGATCCAGACGATGTCGGCCAGCGCCGCGCAGACGACCTTCTGGGCCTTCTGCGCCGTGATGGGCCTTTCGCTCGCCTCGGTGTTCCTGGTCTTCACCGGCGTCAGCATCGCGCGCACCTTCTTCATCGCCGCAACGATGTTCGGTACGACCAGCCTCTACGGCTATGTCACCAAGCGTGACCTGTCGAAGTTCGGCTCGTTCCTGATCATGGGCCTGATCGGCGTGGTGATCGCCTCGATCGTCAACATCTTCCTCGGCTCCAGCGCGCTCCAGTTCGCGATCTCGGTCATCGGTATCGTCGTCTTCGTCGGCCTGACCGCCTGGGACACGCAGAACATCAAGGAACAGTATGCCGAGAACATCGACCAGGAGTCGCAGCAGAAGATGGCCGTCTTCGGCGCGCTGTCGCTCTACCTGAACTTCGTCAACATCTTCACGCTGCTCTTGAACTTCACGGGCGAGCGCGAATAAGGCGCCTGCAACCGACATATTTTGAGGACAGTTTCCGCGGTAGCATGACCGCGGAAACTCACCCGAGTGCCAGGAGAACAAACAAGATGGACCAGAACGATCGTCAGGCGATCGAAGGGCTTTTCGGCAAGCTGTCCGAGGTGGAACGCACCGCCGGGCCACGCGACGAGGAAGCGGAAGCCCTGATCAGGGATCAGGTCGCAAGACAACCGGCCTCGCCCTATTTCATGGCGCAGACCATCGTCGTGCAGGAGCAGGCGCTGAACGCCGCCCAGCAGCGGATCGAGGACCTCGAATACGAACTCTCGTCCCGGCCGCAATCGGGCGGGCTGTTTTCGAGCCTCTTCGGCGGCGGGTCGCGCCCGGCGCAGCCCGCGCCTATGCAGCGGCCGATGTCCGCCGCGCCGGCGCCGGAACCGGCCTCCGGTCCCTGGGGCCAGCAGGGCGGCCAACAGCGCGGCGGCGGCTTTCTGGCCGGGGCGGCTCAGACAGCCATGGGCGTTGCGGGCGGCGTGCTGCTCGGCAACGCGATCGCAGGCATGTTTGCCGGCGATGCCAATGCCGCCGACAAGGCCGACAGCGGATCGCAGGAAAACAACACTGCGGACGACGGCGGCGCCGAAGACGTGGATACCGGCGGCCTCGACGACCTCGATTTCTGAGTTCGCCCATTCGACCATGCCTGCATCGCGCGGGCATGGTCTCCTTTGCATTCCCGAATTGTCACTGCTGAGATTGGACGAAATCCCGCTAGCGTGCGAGGAAGAGCGATCACATCGCTCGGAGATCGGGATCGACGTCGGAATGCTGCGGTTCTTTCAGTCGCGCCTGCGCGGCGACATTCCCCTGATCATCCTGCTCGTTCGCGACATGCTCATCGTCGGCACGGCGATCAATTTCGTCTTTCTCGGCCTGGCCGTGGCGGCGCTGGAAATCGGCTATCCGGACTGGCTGGCCCTCATCGTCTTCCTGCTGCCGCTTCCCTACAATTTTTTCCTCTGGGTCGCGGTCTGGCGCAGCAGCGCAGGCTCTCGGATTGGCGGCACCATCGCGCCGGGGATCGCGACGCTCTGGCTGGTCATCATGTTCATCGTCTGAACGCGCTTCAATCGATGGCCGTGAGCCCGTTTGCGAATTGCCGGGCGCGGGCGACATAGCTCGCAGCGGATTTGCGCAGGCCATCTTCGCCGGCGGCATCGATCTCGCGAATGACCCTGGCCGGCGAGCCGACGACGAGGCTGTTATCAGGGATTTCCATGCGTTCCTTGACCAGGGCGCCTGCGCCGATCAGGCAGTTGCGGCCGATGACGGCGCCGTTGAGGACGATCGCGCCCATGCCGATCAGCGAATTGTCGCCGATCGTGCAGCCGTGCACGATGGCGCGATGGCCGATGGTGCAGCCCTCGCCGATCGTCACGGGATAGCCGGGGTCGGTGTGGACCATCACCATTTCCTGGAGGTTGGTGCGTGCCCCGATGCGGATCCATTCGTTGTCGCCGCGCAGCACCGCGCCGAACCAGATGCCCACCTCCTCGCCGAGTTCCACCTTGCCGATGACGGCGGCACTATCGGCCACCCAGCAAAAATCGGCCGGGAGAACGGGCTTTTCACCGTCGAGTGCATAGAGGGACATTGCAGTTCCTTCCTGATCTTCGCTTTGGTCGCGTTGCGTCGGATGGACCGGCGCGGCACGCGGCTTTCCGGTCTAAAGCAGATGCCGCTGCGACAGGTTCCGCATCAAGGCCGCGATGCCGAATTCCCATGGCGGGCATTCGGTCGACAGCCGCACCGTGTTGACGAGCGCGCCGAGTTCGCCGTTCGAGATCGTCACCCGGTCGCCGGTCTTGTGGGTGAAGCCCTGGCCGGGCGTGTCGCGATCCTCGACCGGTGCGAAGAGCGTGCCCATGAACAGCATGAAACCATCAGGATACTGGTGATGCGCGCCGATCGTCTGGGCGACGAGATCGAGCGGATCGCGGCTGATCTCCCGCATGGTGCTGCGGCCCTTCAGAACGAACCCGTCCTCGCCCTCGATCAGCAGGTCGAGATCGGCATTGCGGACATCGTCGATCGAATAGGTCTCGTCGAAAAGACGGATGAAGGGGCCGATTGCGGAGGAGGCATTGTTGTCCTTCGCCTTGCCGAGCAGCAGGGCCGACCGCCCCTCGACGTCGCGCAGGTTGACGTCGTTGCCGAGCGTCGCGCCCTTGACGCGGCCCTTGCTGTCGACCGCGAGCACGATCTCCGGCTCGGGATTGTTCCATTTCGAAATCGGGTGCAGCCCGACGGAGGCGCCCCAGCCGACCGAGGAGAGAACGGGTGCCTTGGTGAAGACCTCCGCATCCGGGCCGATGCCGACCTCGAGATATTGCGACCAGACGCCTTCCTCGATGAGCGCCGCCTTGACGCGGGCGGCAGCGTCGGAGCCGGCCTTCAGGTCGCGCAGGCTGTCGCCGATGATCGCGGTCACCCGTTCGCGGACCTTCAGCGCAAGCGCCGGATCGCCGGCGGCCTTCTCCTCGATGACGCGCTCGATCATGGAGCGGGCAAAGGTGACGCCGCAGGCCTTGACGGCCTGGAGATCGCAGGGGGCAAGCAGATGCGTGCGGGAAAGATTGCCGGTCTGCTCGACGGATTGTTCGAGAATGGCGTCCAGCGTCCCGATGGAGCGCCCCTCCGCACCCCGGACGAATGCGGCCGGGTCGTCGCGCTCCAGCAGATCGCGCATCGTCGGCACGTCGGCGGAGGTGATGTCGTACAGGACGCCGTCCCGCAGTGCGACGAGCGCCGGCCCGGCGACATCAGGCAGCCAGACCCGCCCGACAAATGTACCCTTCGAAAAATCGCCCGCCCGCACGTCCATGCCAGTCTCCTCCAGAGGTCCGGCGGCCTTTGTGCCGCAAAATGCCGGCAACGAACAGGGAGGAGCCGCAGCGAATTTGCGATTTCCCGCAGGAGGATGCGGTTCAGGTCCGGCGCGTCAGGCGATAGACCTGCGCCGGCGGGAAGTTGGCGAAGACCCAGCCGGTGCTTTCCGCCTTCAGGTCGAGCAGATCGCGGATGCGCCGCGACACGGGGCAACGCGGCCCGTAGGTGAATTGATAGAAGGCGCCGCCAGGCCGCATCTGCCGGAATGCGCCGTCGAGGATCGCAAAGACCTTTGCGGGCGGCATGGAGAGCAGCGGCAGGCCGCTCACGACCGCGCCGGGCTTGCGGTCGGCGTCGAGCGGGATGTTCGAAAGCGTGGCGGCATCGGCGCAAACGATCTTCGCTTCCGGGAAACGCAGGCACATCAGGTCCGCGAATTCCTTGCCGTTCTCGACAAGGATCAGGTCGCGCTGCTGGATGCCCCGGGAGAGCAGCGCGCGGGTGAAGACGCCGGTTCCCGGCCCGAGTTCCATGACCGGGCCGGTCGCCGGCGTGATATCCGCCGTGATGGCTTCGGCGAGCGCCCAGCTTGACGGCACGATCGAGGCGACGCGCAGCGGGTCCGACATCCAGGCGCAAAAGAAGGGTACGGCATCCGTCATATCGGTTCTCCATCCTGCGGCGACTTTGCCGGCGAGAGAGAGTTACCGCGTTCGCGCGGGGGCGTGGTTTAAGAGATATTTAGAGTTGTTGCCCAGCGATCGGCCCGGAAATGTATCAGCGGCCGGTCGTCGCCGGGGCGGGCAGGACGCGGTGCCTTGAACCCGCCTTCTGCCGTCCGGATGCGGGCTGCTGCTGCCTGTTTTCGGCCGGCAGGACCATGGTGACGACGAGCCCCGTCGGTTTCCCATCGGCAAGCGACAGCACGCCGCCATGGCCGCGCACGATGTCGTCGACGATCGACAGGCCGAGGCCGAAACCGCTGCGGTCCGTCGCCGTTCGCGCCGTATCCGCCTTGAAGAACGGTTCCAGCACCTTTTGCCGCAAGTCCTTCGGGAGCCCGGGTCCGTCGTCGGCAACGGCGATTTCGACCGAACCGTCCGCGAGGCCCTTTAGCGAAACGCGAACGGTCGTGCCGAACTTCGATGCATTGTCGACGAGGTTGGTGACGGCGCGCGCCAGCGAACGCGGCTTGCAGCCATAGGCGAGCCGCTCCGGACCGTCATAGGCGACGTCGTGGCCCATGTCGGAAAAGTCGGCGCAGACCGTGCCGATCAGGCTCGGCAGATCAGAGCGGACGACCGGCTCGCTGCGCGTATCGTTGCTCAGATAGCTCAGCGTATCCTCGATCATGTCGCCGAGGCTTGCGACATCGGCCAGGATCGCCGCGCGCAGTTCCGGCTGGTTCGACCGTTCGGCGCGCAGCCGCAAGCGGGTGAGCGGCGTGCGCAGGTCGTGGCTGATCGCGCGCAGCATACGGGTCCGGTCGTCGATCATGCGGCGCACGCGGCTGCGCATCTCGTTCAGCGCGCGGGCAAGCTGCTTCATCTCCAGCGCGCCCTCTTCGGCGAAAGGCCGGTCCGGTCCCTCGTCGGGCTTCAGCGTCTCCGCCGCCTCTGCAAAGCGCGACAGCGGGCGGCTGATCATGCGGCTTGCATAGATGGAGAGCAGGAGAAGCGGCGTCACGACCAGAAAGAGCTTGCCCGCAATATGCGCCTGTTCGCTCGTCAGCCACGAGCCGTTCGTGCGCTGCGGCAGGGTGAAGGCAAGCGCACTGTCACCGTCGAGCCGGATGATCAGGAAGTTTCCGGTCGTTTCCGGCTTTGCTTCCGGAACGAAACTCTCAAGCCCCATGGGGAGCTTTCCCGCAACCTTCCGCCGGGCATCATGGCCGTTGGCCCGCTCGACGTCTTCGCCTGCAACCGCGCTCCAGTCGACGCGGCGCGCCGTCAGGCCGCTCGCCGCTGCCGTGGCAAGCACGGTATCCGCGGCCTCGGATGTCGGTGCGTTCTTCACCTGCTCGGCGACGAAGGCGACCTTTACCGCCGTCGCGCTGACATAGGGCACTTCCGATATCTCGGGAAAGAAGGGCTCGGCAATGATCGCCAGCACCGCGACGAGCAGGATCGGCAGTATGGCCAGCAGCTTCAACTGCCGGCGGATCGGCCCTTCGCAACACCATTTCAGCATCAGACCGGCTCGACATCGGGGGTGAAGAGATAACCGCCGAGCCGGACGGTCTTGATGAAGCTCGGTTCGCGCACGTTCGGTTCGATCTTCTGGCGGATGCGGCTGACATGGACGTCGATGCTGCGCTCGACGGGGCCGGCAAGGCCCGCATGGGTGAGGCCGAGAAGCTGTTCGCGCGTCAGCACCATGCCCGGATTGCGGCAGAAGGCGAGCAGCACGTCGAACTCCGCCGTCGTCATCGTGACATGCACGCCCTCGGGGTCGCGCACCTGCCGGCGCATCGGGTCGATCCGCCAGCCGGCAAAGCACAGCGTTTCCTGGCGGTCGGTGCGCACGGCGCCGTAGGATGCGCGGCGCAGAAGCGCCTTGATGCGGGCCACGAGCTCGCGGGAATTGAAGGGCTTGGTCACGTAGTCGTCGGCGCCGAGCTCCAGGCCGATGATGCGATCGACATCCTCGCCAAGCGCCGTCAGCATCATGATAGGCGTCTCGGAACCCGCCCGCAGCCGGCGGCAGATGCTGAAACCGTCCTCGCCGGGCAGCATCGCGTCGAGGATGACGAGGTCGAAGCTCCGGCTGCGCATCAGCCGCTCCATTTCGACGGCGGACGCGGCGGCCACGGCCTGAAAGCCACTGTCCATGAAGAGATCGACCAGCATGCTCGCGATGTGGCGGTCGTCCTCGACCAGCAGGATGTGATGGGTGCTGGACGCGGCAGTGGCGGACTGCAGGTTCATCGGTCGCGTTTCGTCGGTTCGTTGGTCGGGTGAGCGGTATCGATCCCGCAGCCGCAATCATCCATCGGAACCGGCCGCGAGTCATCCCTGTTTTTGTTTCGATTTATTAAGCTCAGCCGAGCGACGATTTCCGGCCGTCGCGCCGCGCGAGGTTCGAGACGAGGTCGCTGAACCGGTCGCCCTGGACCGCCACGTGGCCGCGAAGGCGTTCGCGCGCAGCATCGGCGTCGGCGGCGAGGATGGCCTCGACGATTTCGCCATGTTCGTGCAGCGAGACCTTCATCCGGTTGCGCACGCGCAGTTGCAGGCGGCGGTAGGGGCGAAGTCTGCGGTGCAGCACGGTGCACTGTTCCTCAAGAAAGCCGCTGTGGCTGGCAGCGTAGATCGCGCGGTGAAAGACCTCGTTCTCGTAATAATAGCGGTCCGTCTCGTCGCTGAGTGCGGCGGCCTCGCACTTCGCGTGGGCGGCGAGCAGCGCGGTGCGGTCCTCGTCGGTGTGGCGGCGGGCGGCAAGCGCGCCGGCCATGCCCTCCAGTTCCGCCATCACCTCGAACATCTCGAAGACGCGCTGCGGCGCCGGGTCGGTGACGACGGCGCCGCGTCGCGGCCGGATTTCAATGAGGCCGATTGCGCTCAACTGCATCAGCGCCTCGCGGATCGGCGTGCGCGACACGCCGAAGCGCGTTGCGAGCTGGACCTCGTCCAGCCGCTCGCCCGGCTCGAATTCGCCCGTGACGATGCCGTTCTCGATCTCGTCCCTCAGCTTGTGAAAGGTGTTCTCGGCCATTCCATCCCCAATTCGCGGCCATGATATGCAAACATCGCCGTCTTGTATACATAATGATTGACATTGTGCGCAAGATCGCTTCACTATCATACCAACCCGGCTGGAGGGCCGGAATATCAGGGAGGAAAAAATGAGAAGTTTCGCACATATGCTTAAGGTGACGGCGTTCGCGGCCATCGGTGGACTGCTTGCCTCGACGGCGGGCGCGCAGACGGTGCTCAAGGCGTCGCACCAGTTTCCCGGCGGCAAGGGCGACATCCGCGACGAGATGGTCCAGATGATCGCCCGCGACGTCGCGGCGGCCAATGTCGGCCTCGAAATCCAGGTGTTTCCGGGCGCTTCGCTCTACAAGCCGAACGACCAGTGGAATGCCGTCACCCGCGGCCTGCTCGACATGACGTCCTTCCCGCTCGACTACGCGTCCGGCCGTCACCCGATCTTCTCGGCAACGCTGATGCCGGGCCTTGTCGGCAATTTCGACCGCGCGATGCGGCTGAACGATTCCGAATTCATGACGGAGATCAAGAAGGTCATCGAGGATGCCGGCGCGCTCGTCATTTCCGATGCCTGGCTGTCCGGCGCCTTCGCCTCGAAAAAGGCCTGCATCACGTCGCCCGAGACGATGAAGGGGCAGGTCATCCGCGCCGCCGGTCCGGCCTTCGAGGAAATGCTTGTCGCTGCCGGGGCCTCGATCGCCTCGATGCCGTCTTCGGAAATCTACACGGGCATGCAGACCGGCGTTCTCGATGCCGCCAATACGTCTTCGGCGAGCTTCGTTTCCTACCGACTGTTCGAACATGCCAAGTGCCTGACGGCGCCGGGCGAAAACGCACTCTGGTTCATGTATGAGCCGGTTCTCGTTTCGAAGAAGGTCTTCGATGGCCTGACGCCGGAACAGCAGAAGGCGATCCTCGAGGCCGGCGAAAAGGCCGAGGCCTTCTTCAACGAGGAAGTCCGCAAGGGCGACCAGCTGATGATCGACACCTACAAGAAGGCAGGCGTCGAAGTGGTGGAAATGAGCAAGGCGGACTATGATGCCTGGCTCGAGGTGGCCAAGGAGTCCTCCTACAAGAACTTCGCCGCGAACGTCCCGGATGGCGACAAGCTGATCGAGAAGGCCCTGGCCGTCGAATAGGCGGGAAGCGATGACGGCGCGCAAGATTGCGCGCCGTTCTCCTCTCCCGCAACCAAGGATGTCCGGAATGGTCAAGACCTACATTCAGGTCGTCGGCAATCTGTCGCGCGCGCTCGCGGTTCTGTCGACGGCCATGATCATCGCGGCGATGCTCGTCGTCTGCCAGATGATCCTCATGCGCTACGTGTTTCGCCAGCCGACGATCTGGCAGACCGACTTCGTCGTCTTCTCGGCGACGGCCGCCATGTTTCTCGGCGCCCCCTATGTGCTGCTCAAGGGCGGCCATGTCGGTGTCGACGTCATCGAACTGCTACTCGCCGACAAAGCCCGTGCCCGTCTTCGGCTGGTCGGAAGCTGTCTCGGACTGCTTTTCTGTCTGCTCATGCTGGCGGCGACCTGGATCCAGTTCCACGAGGCCTGGGCCGGCAACTGGAAGCATTCCAGCGTCTGGGCGCCGCCGCTCTGGATACCGCTTCTCGCCCTGCCCCTCGGCTTTGCAGTCCTGTGTCTGCAATATGTCGCGCAGATTCTCGTTCTCCTCTCCGGAAAACCGCTGGAGGCGGCCGGTCATGCGCCGCTGACGCCGGAGCTTCCGGTGGGCATCATCCATGACGACAACCGACCGATGAAGGGATCGACCCGATGAGCCCGACCGTATCCGGCCTGCTGATCATCGCGGCGCTGTTCATCCTGCTCGGCACGGGCATGCCGATTGCCTTTGCGCTTGGTCTCGCCGCCTTCGCCGCGCTCTATCTGCAAAGCGGGATCGACATCTTCTACATCCTCGGCGACACGATGTTTTCCGGCATCGCCAATCTCGCCTATGTCTCCATTCCGATGTTCGTGCTGATGGGCGCGGCCGTCGCCTCGTCGCCGGCAGGCTCTGACCTCTATACGTCGCTCGACCGCTGGCTGAACCGCATTCCGGGCGGCCTCGTCCTGTCGAATATCGGCGCCTGCGCGATCTTTTCCGGCATGACCGGCTCGTCGCCTGCCACCTGCGCGGCCATCGGCAAGATGGGCATTCCCGAAATGCTGCGGCGCGGCTATCCGACTTCGGTCGCGACCGGCTCGATCGCCGCCGGCGGCACGCTCGGCATTCTCATTCCGCCGTCCGTCACTCTGATCGTCTACGGCATCGCGACCGAGACCTCGATCGGGCGCCTCTTCATGGCCGGGGTCCTGCCGGGCATCATGCTGACGGTCATGTTCATGGCCTGGGCGATCATCGACTGCAAGCGCAAGGGCTATGAGTTCGACGCGCGTTCGGTTCGCTACACGCTGAAGGAGCGGCTGTCCGGCCTGCCGCGCATCCTGCCCTTCCTCGTCATCATCGCCGGCACGCTCTACGTGCTCTATGGCGGCATCGCGACGCCGTCTGAGGCGGCCGGCGCCGGCGCACTGCTCACCCTGCTCGTCGTCGTCATCGCTTACCGCCTGTTCAAGTTCCGTCCCGTTGCCAATATCTTCGGCTCGGCCATGCGGGAAAGCGTGATGATCATGATGATCATGGCGGCGGCCGAGCTTTTCGCCTTCGCCCTGTCCTCGCTCTTCATCACGCAGACCATCGCCACGGTGATCGCCGACATGGAGGTCAACCGCTGGGTGCTGATGGCGATCATCAACGTCTTCCTGCTCGTCTGCGGCATGTTCCTGCCGCCCGTCGCGGTCATCGTGATGACAGCGCCGATGCTCTTCCCGATCGTCACCCAGGCCGGCTTCGACCCCTACTGGTTCGCGATCGTGCTGACGATCAACATGGAAGTCGGGTTGATCACGCCGCCGATCGGGCTCAACCTCTTCGTCATCAACGCCATCGCGCCGACGATCAAGACGAAGGATATCCTCTGGGGTGCCCTTCCCTATGTGCTGGTCATGTTCCTGGCGATCCTGATCCTGTGCATCTTTCCGGATATCGCGACATGGCTGCCGAACCAGATGCTGGGAGCTATCGAATGAACACGACATCGTTCTTCGGCGATATGCTGCAGACGATTACCGAGCGCGGCCGGAGGTTTCTCTCCTTCGGCCCGCGGGAAGAAAACGGCGATGCGCTGCAGGGTATCGAGGCGCTTTGCGAGACGCTGCTGTCGAGCCGGGGCGAAGCCTCCGGCATGGCGCTCGCCAAGGACATCCTCGACCGCTGGCAGCGCTTCGACGGGGATCGCCAGCGGGCGTTCATGCGGCTGCTGCTCTCCGGCTTCGGCCCGAAGGCCGAGCGCCTCGAAAAGGCGATCGATGCCTACAGGGCGGAGCAGACGCCGAAGGCGCTGCTCGAACTGCATGTCGCCGCCGAACCGCGCCGACAGGAACTGATCCGCCGGCTCAATCTGGCGCCAAACGGCATCGCGACGCTGGTGCGCATGCGCGAGGTGCTGCTCAAGCTGAAGGCCGAGGATCCGGATCTGGAAGCCGTGGACTCGGATTTTGCCCATCTCTTTGGGTCCTGGTTCAATCGCGGTTTCCTGGTGCTGAGACCGATCAGTTGGTCGACGCCGGCCGACATCCTGGAAAAGATCATCCGCTACGAGGCGGTGCATCATATCGGCGGCTGGGACGAACTCCGGCTGCGGCTGGCGCCGGAAGATCGCCGCTGCTTCGCCTTCTTCCATCCGCAACTGGCGGACGATCCGCTGATCTTCGTCGAAGTGGCGCTGACGAAGGAAATTCCGTCGAACATCGCCGATCTCCTGCAGGAGGATCGCGCACCGATCCGCGCGGCCGATGCGACGACGGCGGTCTTCTATTCGATCTCCAACTGCCAGGAGGGGCTGCGCGGCATTTCCTTCGGCAATTTCCTGATCAAGCAGGTGGTCGAGGACCTTCGCCGCGAACTTCCGAAGCTCGACACCTTCGTCACCCTGTCGCCGGTGCCGGGTTTTGCCGATTGGCTGTCGCGCGAGCGGCGCTCCGAAGCCTCGGACGTGCTTTCGGCCACCGACCGGACGCGTCTGGCATTGCTCGACGAGCCCGACTGGGCCGATCGGCCTGAGGCCCTGGCCGAAATTCAGCCGGCGATGACGTCGGCCGCGGCCTGGTATTTCCTGCGCGCGCGCAACAGGAACGGCAAGGTCGTCGATCCGGTGGCGCGTTTTCACCTCGGCAATGGCGCACGCCTGGAGCGGATCAATTTTCTGGCGGACCGATCCCCCCGGGCGATGCGTCAGGCCCATGGCCTGATGGTCAACTATCTCTACAAGCTCGACGATATCGAGACCAACCACGAGGCGTTTGCCGGGCGCAGCGAAGTCGTCGCCGCGCAGGCGATCCGGCGGCTCGTTCCGGCCGACCGGGGAACGCGCAGCCTGGTTCCCGTGCCGGGACTGTCGGCCGCCGGCACCCCTTCGAAAGACGAGACGAAAACGAAAGGCAGCAAGGAGTTTTCCGCATGAGCAACCATCTCTTCGACGCGATCCGCGCCGCTGCCCGCCCCGATGCCGTCTTCATTGAAACCACCGATGGCCGCACCTGGACCTATGGCGACATGCTGGCCCAGTCCGGACGGTTTGCCTCCGCCCTCGACACGCTCGGCGTCAGGCCCGGCGACCGCGTGGCGGTGCAGGTTGAAAAGAGCCCGGAAGCGCTGATGCTCTACCTCGCCTGCGTGCGGGCCGGCGCCATCTACCTGCCGCTCAACACCGCCTATACGCTCGCCGAACTCGATTATTTCATCGGCGATGCCGAGCCGCGCCTCGTTGTCTGCACGCCGAAGATGAAGGACGGCCTCACGGAGGTCGCGGCCAGGCACGGCGCCCATGTCGAGACGCTGGACGAAAAGGGCGGCGGCTCGCTTGCGGATCTCGCTAAGGACGAGGAAACCGATTTCCTCGATGCGGAGCGCGGACCGGACGATCTAGCGGCGATCCTCTACACGTCCGGCACGACGGGCCGTTCGAAGGGCGCAATGCTGACGCACGACAACCTGCTCTCCAATGCCGCGACGCTGCGGGACCACTGGCGGTTTACGGCGAGCGACCGGCTGATCCATGCCCTGCCGATCTTCCATACGCACGGCCTCTTCGTCGCGTCGAATGTGATCCTGCTCTCCGGCGCCTCGATGTATTTCCTGCCGAAGTTCGATGCCGACGAGGCGCTGGGCCTGATGAAGAGTGCGACGGCGATGATGGGGGTTCCGACCTTCTATGTGCGCCTTGCCCAGCACGAGCGACTGACACAGGAGGCAGCGGCCGGCATGCGGCTCTTCGTCTCCGGCTCGGCGCCGCTGCTCGCCGAGACGCATCGCAAGTTCGAGGCGAAGACCGGCCACGCCATTCTCGAGCGCTACGGCATGACCGAAACCAACATGAACACGTCGAACCCCTATGACGGCGATCGCGTGCCGGGCGCGGTCGGCTTCCCGCTGCCGGGCGTCACAGCGCGCGTCACCGATCCCGAGACCGGAAAAGAACTTGCGCGTGACGACACCGGCATGATCGAGGTCAAGGGACCGAACGTCTTCAAGGGCTACTGGCGCATGCCGGAAAAGACGGCGGCCGAGTTCCGCGCCGACGGCTTCTTCATCACCGGCGATCTCGGCAAGATCGACGAGCGCGGCTATGTGCACATCGTCGGTCGCGGCAAGGACCTCGTGATATCAGGCGGCTACAATATCTATCCGAAGGAGGTGGAGACCGAGATCGACCAGATGCCCGATGTCGTCGAGAGCGCCGTCATCGGCGTGCCGCATCCCGATTTCGGCGAGGGCGTCACGGCCGTCGTCGTCTGCAAGCCGGGCGCCTCGATCGACGAACGCGCCGTTCTCGACGGGCTCAAGGAGCGGCTTGCGCGCTATAAGCAGCCGAAACGCGTGATTTTTGTCGATGACCTGCCGCGCAACACGATGGGCAAGGTGCAGAAGAACGTGCTGCGCGATGCCTATGCCGACCTCTACGCATCCGCCGAATCCGGAGCGGCGGCACGCGCCTGAAATTATACGCCAGCGATGGGTGGCCGGGTCGTCCGGCCACCGTCGGTTCAATTGCCGTCCGGCGGGATGACGCCTTTGGTTAGCAGGAAGCAACCGTAGAAGCGCGTCTCGCCGGTCTGGATCACCGCATAGGCTTTCTTCGCTTCCTCATAGAAGGCGAAGCGCTCGATGCCGTACATCGGCGCCGGCTTGCCCTCGGCAGCGTCGATTTCAACCTGGACCTCCTGCTGGACAGCCGGCCGCTCGTCCGGCGCGCCCATCACCTCCATGCGGCCGACCGAGGGCTGCAGCGGCGTGTCGAGCGGGAGGACGGAGAGCACGGCTTTCATCGCGCGCGGCGCAGACACATTGTCGATCCGCAGCAGCTTGCCGGTGACCGTCTGGCGGGCAACGGAATCCGACGGAAAGTTGGTGTCGACGATGGCCAGCGTGTCGCCATGGCCCATCGAGCGCAGGGCATGCAGCACATCGGCGTTCAGCGCCGGGTCGATATTCTTCAGCACGTCAGTCTCCTCCCCTCCCCTCAGACCGGGGAGTTTTTATTGCCGGATCTCGGCCACGGATTTTCGTTTCTCCCGCTGCGGGTCGGTGCGTCAAGCCTATTCGCCGTAGGGGATCCAGATATTCTTGATGTCGGTCGCCCGCCGCAGGAAGAGCGGTCCCTCCGCCTGCTCGCGGTCCAGCCAGTCGATGGCCTTGCCGTAGTCGACGAAGGTGCGCTTGATGTTCGACGCCGACAGGTGTTCGACGGTTTCCGAAAGCTCCGGCGAACCGAAGGCCCAGACGGCGTCGACGTCATTGTGGGACGCCAGCGTCTTGCCGAGGTCCATCGCGCTGCCGGTGACGATGTTGATCACGCCGGCGGGCACATCGGACGTTTCGAGGATCGAATAGAAGTCCGTCGCCGACAGGGGATGCGGTTCGCTCGGCACGACGACGACGCGGTTTCCGGTGGCGATCAGCGGGGCGACCAGACTGACGAAGCCGAGCAGCGGCGCCTCCGGCGGGCAGATGACGCCGGCCACGCCGACGGGTTCAGGCATGGCGAGCGCAACGCCGCGCATCGGCGGTGTGTGGACGACGCCTTCGTATTTGTCGGCCCAGGCGCCGTAGCTGAAGAGCCGCGAGATGGTCGTGTCCACTTCGCGCGTCGCGGCCGACGCGCCGGCGCCCGTCATCGCGACGATGCGCTCCGCGAATTCCTCGGCGCGGGCGCTGAGGTTTTCGGCGATATAGTAGAGGATCTGTGCACGGTTGTGCGCCGTTGCCGTCGACCAGCCTGAAGCCGCGCGGGCTGCCGCCACCGCGTTGCGGATGTCCTTGCGGTTGCCGTCTCCGACTTCGCCGACCACCCGGCCCTTCGGCGACAGGACCGGCCGGTTGTAGTTGCCGTCCGGCCGCGCCTGCTTGCCGCCGATGAAGAGTTTCGCCGTCCGGTCCACTTCCGGCATGGAGAAATCGCCAAGCGCCGTCTTGAGGGCGGGAGCGGCTGGCGCGACGCGCTGCTTGCGGCCGGCCCAGGCCTTGGGCTTCAGATATTCATAGGCCCCTTCCCTGCCCCCTTCCCGGCCGAAGCCGGATTCCTTCTTGCCGCCGAAGCCGGCGGCGGCATCGAAGAGATTTGTGGCATTGACCCAGACGACGCCGGCGGCAAGCCGTGCCGCCACATGCAGCGACAGTCCGATATTCTCGCTCCAGACGCTGGCCGACAGGCCGTATCGCGAATGGTTGGCGAGCTGCACGGCCTCATCAGGCGTGCGGAAGGTCATGGAGACGGCCACCGGACCGAAGATCTCCTCGGTCGCGACCGTCGATGTCGGCTGGACGCCGGAGAGCAGCGTCGGCGGATAGAAGCTGCCGCCTTTCGGCATGTCGAAACCCGGCTGGTGCAGGATCGCGCCTTCGGCAACGCCCTTTGCGACCAGATCCTGGATGCGCTGCAACTGCACGGGTGCCACGATCGCGCCCATGTCGATGCATTTGTCGAGCGGCTGGCCGAGACGCAGCGTCTGCATCCGGCGCTTCAGCCGCTCGTGAAAGAGGGCAGCGACACCTTCCTGCACGAGAATGCGGGAACCGGCGCAGCAGACCTGGCCCTGGTTGAACCAGATCGCATCGACGACACCCTCGACCGCCCCGTCGATATCGGCGTCATCAAAGACGATGAAAGGGGATTTGCCACCGAGCTCCAGCGTCAGCGACTTGCCGGTGCCGGCGGTCTTCTCCCGGATCAATCGGCCGATCTCGGTCGAGCCGGTAAACGCGATCTTGTCGATATCAGGATGATCGACGATCAGCGCGCCGGTTTCCCCCTCCCCCGTCACGACGTTCAGTACGCCCGGCGGCAGTCCGGCGGCGGCGGCGAGTTCGGCAAAGAGCAGTGCCGTCAGCGAGGTGAATTCGGCAGGCTTCAAC
>CAMPIK010000003.1 GCA_946886325.1 uncultured Shinella sp. | reverse complement strand
GTTATTCGCTTCGCCGCGCGGCGGGCGACAGGCGGGAGAGCGCCGCGATCAAGGTCTGGGGATCGGCCGGCTTGGCGAGGACCGTATCGGCACCGGCGGCCAGCAGTTTCTGGCGCAATGCCAGGCGCGTGTCGGCCGTCAGAACGACGATCGGCAGGGCCTCGCGGCCGCCGTCTCTTTCACCGGCGCGGATCCGTGCCAGAACGTCGAGCCCCTCGCCCCCCGGCATATTGAAGTCGGTGATGATGGCAACAGGCGAAGGCCTGCCCGTTTCCGCCATGCGCGCGATGAGGCCCGGAAAATCGTCGACGGGCGTGACGTCGAAACCGGCCTTGACCAGCATCGAACGGACCAGCATGGCATTGACCGGATCGTCCTCGGCAAGCACGATCTCGCCCTTCTTTCGCGACGGCTCCGTCTGGCGCTCCGCCGGCAGTTCCTTCAGCTCCGGCCGGTTGTCGTTGATCGCGTCGCGAACCTCGATGCCCTTCATGCGGCCGCGCAGCACCTCCACCAGCGACCGCTCGCGCAGCGGCCGGATGAGCCAGGCATCGTAGCCTTCGCCATTGCCGATGGCCCGGCCGGTGCGCTCCTCGGGATTGACCAGATAGGTCCGCCGGATTTGCCGATCGGCGAAGTCGCCGCGGTCTGCAAGCTCGCGGCGGAACTGACCCGACAGGCGATTGTCGACGATGATATCCGTGAGCTTTTTGCCGGACGCGGCAAGCCGCTGCGTCAGGTCGAGCGCCTCCTCGACGGTGGAGGCGTGATGGCAGGTGCCGCCGAGACCCGAGATCGTTCGCTCAAGGGACGCGGCCGCGGGACCTGATGGCGCGAAGAGGAAGACGGTGTTGCCGCGCAGCATGCCGAAGCGCGACGCGCGGCCCGCCTCGGTTCGCAGGTTGACCGGCATCCGGATCAGGAAGCGGCTTCCCTTGCCGATCTCGCTTGTGAGCGTCAGTTCGCCGCCGGCCTCGCGCAGGATGTGCGCCGAGATGGCCAGACCAAGGCCCGTGCCGCCGCTGCGCTGGGCGGAACCGCCGGCCTGCTCGAACTCCTCGAAGATCCGCGCCTGTTCCTCGGCATTCATGCCCGGCCCGGTATCGGAAACCGCAACGACCAGCGCGCCGTTCTCGATCTTCGTTTCGACCGATACGCCGCCGATATGGGTGAATTTCACGGCATTGCCGATGACATTGTAGAGCACCTGGCGCAGCCGCGGCGCATCGCAGGTGACGAGCGAAGGAACATCGGGAGCGACGAAGGAACCGATCTCGATACCCTTGTCATGGGCACGCGGCGACAGCATCTCGACGACGCTTTCGAGCAGCGGACGCAGCGGCTCCTCGGACGGGCGCAACTGGAACCGGCCGGCCTCGATCGTCGAGAAGTCGAGCAGGTCGTCGACGAGTTGCACCAGCGCATGGCCCGACTGGCGAATGCCGGAAAGATAGTTCTTCTGCTCCGCGGTCAGGCGCGTCTGCGAGATCAGATGCGACATGCCGAGAATGCCTGATAGCGGCGTGCGGATTTCGTGGCTGACGGTGGCGAGCAGGCGCGATTTGGCCTCGCTGGCGCTTTCGGCCTTCTGCCGGGCAGCCTCGCGATCCTTCTCGGCCTGCCGGTCCTCGGTCACATCGCGCGCGATACTGTGCACGACCAGATCGCCGGTCAGCGGATCGCGAACCGTGATGTCGTGCCAGGAAAAGGTCTTGAGCCCCATGTCGCCGTCGATCTCGACGTCATAGCGGTGCGGCGTCGATTGCGAGCGGAAGACGAGGCCGAGTTCGGCGCAGGTCCGCCCCTCGACATCGCGGCTACCCGTCAGCCGCGCCAGCACGGCGTTGCCGCGCAGGATGCGGCCGTCCATCGAACGCATGACGACGATATCACCGAGAACGTCGTGGATGGCCGAGAGAATTTCGGAGGTCTCGTTGCGTTCCCAGGCCCGGTCGCGCGCCGTTTCCGAGATACGACCGGCCTTGCGGCCCTGGAAGAGAAAATAGGCGCCGGCAACCCCAGCCAAGGCAAGGCCCGTGGCGGCGATGTAGAATCCGGCGGCAACGCCGGTCGCCAGCACCAGTGCGGAGCAAAGCAGCCCGACGCCGGCGACGATGCTGCGGGCCGTTGCGTGACCCTCCGGCTCCGGCTGCGGGCCGGTGTCGAGGTCCGGTTCCAGCGACGGCGGCTCGGGCACGGACGCGCGGTCCTCCCGCGTTTGGCCGGGACTGAATTCCGCGGAAAGCCGCTGCTGAAGCTTGACGGGCTCGCTCATGACCGCGCCTTAGCACGGGAAGGGTTCAAAACCGCTTCAGCATTTCGATCGCATTTTAACGATCGCGCTTCCGATACATCAGAACCTCGTCGAGAATGACGAGGCCGGCACCGATCGTGATGAAACTGTCGGCGAGGTTGAAGACCGCGAAGGACCATGTCTCGGTGTAGAAGAGAATGTAGTCGATGACATAGCCGAACAGGAACCGGTCTATGAGATTGCCGAGCGCCCCGGCGATGATCAGGGCATAACCTGCATGGGCGACGCCACGCGCCTTCGGCGTCTGTCGCCACAGCCAGATGACGAAGGCGACGACGACCAGCCTCAGCCCGACGATGAACCATCCGTCCATGCCCGACAGCATCGAGAAGGCGACGCCGTAATTGTAGGTGCGGTAGAGCGCCAGCATCGGCAGCACCGCGACCGCCTCGTGCATCGGCAGATAGGCCTCGACCGCCATCTTGACCGCCTGGTCCAGGATCAGCGCAAGGACGATGAAGATCGCCACCGGGAGGGGACGGGAAAGCAGAGGCACGCGATCCGTCATGCGCCGGCGTCCAGCGTCAGCAGATGGCGGCGCGCTTCGAACAGCATGATGCCGGTCGCGATCGCCAGATTGAGCGAATCCGCGCGGCCTGCCTGCGGGATGCGGGCAAGCGCATCCGCTTCGCTAGCGAGTTCCTCCGGCAAGCCGGCCTGCTCGTTGCCCATCAGAAGCACGACGGGCTTCTTGCGGTAGTCGATCGTGCGGTAGTCGACGGCACCTGCCAGATGGGTCGCCACGACGGATACGCCCGCCCCGCGTTTCCAGGCCAGGAACTCCGCCGGCGTCGCGCGCATGACCGGCACGGCGAAGACCGACCCCATCGGTGCGCGAACGGTTTCAAGCGAAAACGGGTCGGTCGTCTCTCCGACGAGGATGACGCCGGCCGCACCGGCCGCGTCCGCGGTGCGGATGATCGTGCCGAGATTGCCGGGATCGCGGACCCGGTCGAGCGCCACATAGGTTTCGCCCGCCTGCGGCCGGATGCCGGAGAGCGTTCCGTAGCGCTGCTCGAAAATGCCGACGACCATCTGCGGATTGTCGCGCCGCGTGACCGAGGAAAGCACCTTCTCGCTCACCTCCAGCACCAGCCCGCCTTTCGCGACGGTGCGTGCCGCGACCTGCTCGACCTGCGGCTTGCCCTTTGCCGCCTTGGCATAGACGAGGGTCCGGATGGTCCAGCCGAGTTCCAGAGCGTCGATGACGAGCTTCAGCCCCTCCGCCATGAAGGACCGGGTCTCGTCGCGCGTCTTCTTCTGGGCGAGCGCCTTGATGTCCTTGATGATCGGGTTGGAGAGGCTCGTGACCTCCTTCACCTGCCCGACCCGGACGGGCCTGCGCGATTCGGGATCGTGGCTCATTCTGTCACCCAGCGGCTGAAGAGAGAGGTCGAAAGGGCGCGGCCGGCCGTCCGGCCGTCGGCGCCGCTTTCCCGGATGACGAGTTCGCCCGACTCGACCACACCACCCATGCCGCGCATGGTTTCGCGCATCAGTTCGTGGATCGAATAGAAGCTTGCCCGGATCGAATAGGCAGTCAGCACGAGGCCGATCGGCTTGTCCGAGAGGATTTCCCGACAGATATCGAGCATGGACGGCAGATGGTCGAAGAGCTGCCAGACCTCGCCGTTCGGCCCGCGGCCGAATTTCGGCGGGTCCGTCAGGATGATGTCATACCGATTGCCGCGCCGTTCCTCGCGCTGGATGAACTTCATCGCGTCCTCGCAGATCCAGCGGATCGGCAGCTTCTCGGCCCGGCCGAGCGCCTGGTTCTCGCGCGCCCAGCCGATGGCCTTGCGGGAAGCATCGACATGCGTCACTTCCGCGCCGGCATTTGCGGCAACGAGCGAGGCGACGCCGGTATAGCCGAAGAGGTTCAGCACCTTCGGCGGACGCTCCGCCCGTTCGATCTTCTCCTTCATCCAGCGCCAGTGCGCGAGCTGCTCGGGAAAGACGCCGACATGGCGGAAGGCGGTGAAACGTCCATGGAAATCGGTACCGAGCAGTTGCATCGGCCAGGTTTCGCCGAGTGCTGCCTGCGGAAAGCGCCAGCGACCCATGCCATCTTCTTCTGTATCGCCCGTGAAGACGGCATCGGCCCGCTCCCAGACGCCGGAGGGTTCGCTGCGCGGCCAGAGCGCCTGCGCCTCCGGACGGACGATGCGATAGGGGCCGTACTGTTCGAGCTTCTCGCCATTGCCACTATCGACGAGACTGTAGGCGTCGGAGCCCTCGGTCTCGAGAATGACCGGCACGCGCTCTTCCGGCTTCGCGCCGGTGCGCACGATGATCGGGCGCTGTATCGACGCCTCCGGCTCGCGCCGCGCGCCGGGCTTCGGCCGGTCGGCGAATGCGGTGCTCACGCCTTTTCGCTGGTCCGGAGCCTTTGGGGCCGGCCTGTCGTTCCGGCGGGGGCGGGACGCTGGCCCGGCCGATGGCTTCGGCCTTTTCTGCTTGTCTTTCACGAGGGCGCGGTCCGTCGTCGATGGGTTTTGCTCGCGGCCGGGGCCGGTTCGAAAGCGAGACCAGATATCATCCCTCACCCACTTGGCAAAGCGCTTTCCGATCTGCGATAACCCGCGGGAACCGCGACAAGCCGGGAGGGCACCCATGGACATGTCTGGAGAAGAGCGCATCGCTGCGCCACGCGAGGCCGTCTGGGCAGCGCTGAACGATCCCGAAACGCTGAAGGCCTGTATCCCCGGCTGCCAGTCGCTCACGATGAAATCGCCGACGGAACTCGAAGCCGTGGTGAAGATCAAGATCGGACCGGTGTCCGCGACCTTCACCGGCGAGGTCACGCTTTCCAATCTGAACCCGCCGGAAGGCTACACGATCTCCGGCGAAGGCAAGGGCGGCATTGCCGGCTTCGCGAAGGGTGGTGCCGATGTGCGCCTGCGCGAAGACGGCGCCGACACGATCCTTTCCTACGACGTCAAGGCGCAGATCGGCGGCAAGCTCGCCCAGCTCGGCTCCCGACTGATCGATTCCACGTCGAAGAAGCTGGCGGCCCAGTTCTTCAACGACCTGGGCGCGCGCCTGAACGGCCAGACCTCCTGAGGACAAAGTGATGCAGATTTCCGGAAGCCAGAAAATCGCCGCGCCGCGCCAGGTCGTATGGGACGCGCTCCACGATGCCGAAACGCTGCGGCAATGCCTTCCGGGCTGCGAAACGGCGGAATTCAAGTCCGAAACCCGCCTGGCGATCGCGGTCAAGGTGAGCTTCGGCATCTTTTCGCGGGTCTTCAAGGGACGCGTCAAGCTGAGCGACAAGCGTCCGCCGGAGTTCTACCGCATGTCGGGTGAAGGCAAGGGTGGAACCGCCGGCGCCAGCAAATGGACGGTCGATATCACGCTTACGGAAGACACGCCGGACGTTACCATCCTCGCCTATGCGGCGACGGCCGAGCTTGACGGCAAGCTCGCGCAACTCGGCGGCTTCGTGATCGAGCCTGTTGCGAGAAAGATGGCGACGCGCTTCCTGGCGGACCTGCAGCAGCATGTCGAAGCCCGCCGGATGGCGGGCTGACGTTTCAGCTGCGTCCTATTTCGCTGACGACGGCAGCAGGTTTTGCGCCGTGGCGGCTTCCGCGCGCGACTTGTGCTTTTCCGCCTCGGTGTGCCACTTGACCGCCTCGCTCGCCTCGGTGCGGGCACGCTTGCGATGCTTGCCCTGGCTGATCCAGGTGGCCGCGGAGCCGATGATCATGCCGAGGATGACGGCAAGGAAAAGATAGAGAAAGAACGGTGCTGTCACCGACAGCATGCTGTCCTCTGGCCGGAACGGATTAAGCGCCAGCGTCACCGGCTGGCGATTGGCGACCGACAGCACGATCAGCACGATGCCGATCGGCGCCAGAATGAGGATATTGATGATCTTCTTCATCATGTCGGCGATTGTCCTGCTGCTTTGAAGGTCCGCATCACCGAAGCGGCGATCCCTCAGTCATCGTGGCCGTCGGCCTGGCCGGGATTGAGGCGCTCGCGCAGCTCCTTCCCGGTCTTGAAGAACGGCACCCATTTTTCCTCGACGAAGACCGCGTCGCCCGTGCGGGGGTTGCGGCCCGAGCGGGACGGCCGGTTCTTGACCGAGAAGGCGCCGAAGCCGCGCAACTCGACGCGATTTCCCGCCGCGAGCGCATCGGTGATTTCGTCGAGAACCGCGTTGACGATGTTCTCGACATCGCGGTGATAAAGGTGAGGATTGCGAGCGGCGACAATCTGCACCAGTTCCGACTTGATCACTGTAGCCCCCTCAAAATTATTGTTTTTTCAATCGCGCCCAACCTGCCAAACCGAGACCAGACCGTCAAGAAACAACTTTTCGCCTCCGAGCTTCTCGATGACCGGCCCGGTGCCGGTACCCTCGACGCCAAAGAGCCTGAGGAGGTCGATCGCCCCCGGCGCAAGCGAGAACAGCCCGCCGCGGCTGCGCGGTTCGTAGTCGATGACGGGCAGGTTTTCCGGGATCCCCTTCTCCGCCAGGTAGGCCCGGATTTCTTCGTTCCCGCCAAGCGTATCGACGAGCTTCGAGGTCAGGGCCTGCCGGCCGGTGAAGATGCTGCCGTCGGCAAGCCGCAGGGCCTCCGCCCGCTCCAGACCCCGGCGCTCGGCAACGAGGTCGACGAACCAGTCGTAGCTGTCGAGCACCATGGCGCGGATCATCGCCTTGGCCTCCTCGCTCGCCGGGTTGAAGGGAGACGGCTCCGCCTTGAGCGGCGCCGACTTGATCGCCTCGAGCGAGATGCCGATCTTGTCCATCAGCTCCTTGATCTGCGGATACTGGAAGAGCACGCCGATGGAGCCGGTTATCGAGCTCTCGCCGGCCACGATCGTATCGCCCGCGAGCGCGATCATGTAGCCGGCGGACGCCGCCAGCGTGCGCACGTCGGAGACAACAGGCTTTTCGGCCGCGACCTTGCGAAGCGCCTTGTAGGTGACCTCGCCGCCATAGGTCGTTCCGCCCGGCGAGGAGATGCTGACGATCAGCGCCCGGGCGCGGCTGTTCTTCGCGATCCGGTCGAGCCGTTCGAGCAGTTCCTTGTCGTCCTGGATGACGCCGCTGATCGTGACGCGGGCGACGTGATCGCTGACGCTGGTCGCAGGCCAGTTCAGGGCGGCAGCGACACACAGGATCGCGACGGCGAGCAAAAGCGCGCCGATGCGCCAGAATGTCAGCTTGCGGCGCAACTGGCGGCGATCTGCGATGGCGGAACTGTCCATTGTCTTTCCTCGGATGCGAGGGCGATGCGGTCATCGCCCGAATTGCCAACCAGCCTATCGATATGGCATTAGGATGGGGCTTGGCAAACGATCGCCAAGAATTTTGGACATCCATTGTTTCTTCAGGAATAATCGCCATATGCAGCCCGACACCCGGGCTCCTGGCCTATGCCGGGCACAACCCCATTCCGGTTGGTGCCCGCCTACTGAGCGAATTCGATGCTGGATACGGTCACACAATCGCATACGATTGCCGCGAGGCTGAGCGCCTCCGCGGAGGCCTATGGCGCGGCCCACCGGCATTCGACGCGCGTTCGTCTTCTGAAAATAGCATTGCCCGTCGTCGCCGTCGTCATCGCGCTGCTTTTCGTCGCCGTGTCGGTCGTGCGCACCTATCTGCCGGAGGAACTCGAAGTCGAGAGCGCGACGATCGAGAATGGCAAGGTGATCATGAAGAACCCCGCCATCGCGGGCCGCAACCAGCAGGGCATCAGCTATTCGATGAAGGCCGATCGCGCCCTTCAGGACATCAAGACGCCTGACGTCATCACGCTCGAGAACATCAATGCCAAGGTGCCCGTCAATGACGAGATCATGGCCGAGGTGGATGCCACGACCGGCATATACGATCGCGGCCGCAACATCCTCGACATGACCGCACCTTTCACCATCCGCCTTAACACCGGCATGGAAGCCGCCTTCCGCTCCGCCCATCTCGACATCAACGGCGGGCGCATGTCGACCGAAGAGCCGGTCTCCATCCGCTCCGCCGAGGCGTCGATTGTTGCGCAGACGCTGCGAATGACGGATAAGGGTCGGGTCGTCACGTTCGAGGGAATGGTCACTGTTGTCATCGACCCAGCCGCCATCCGCCAGAGAGAAAAGTAAGACCGCCATGCGTCGTTCCCTTGCCGCCTACAGCCTGACCGCCGCCATGTTGACCTCTGCCGCTCTTGCCTGGCCCGTGCAGGCGCAGGACACGAGCAGCCGCATGCAGGGCCTGGAATTGTCGAACGACAAGCCGATCCAGATCCAGAGCGACAAGCTCGAAATCCGCGAGCAGGAGAACAAGGCCGAATTCAGCGGCAACGTGAAGGTCGTGCAGGGCACGACGACGCTGCAGGCCGGCAGCATGGTCGTCTATTATCGCGCCAATGGCGGCTCGGTCTCGGGCGGCAATGCCGACATCGAGAAGATCGACGTCGCCAACCGCGTCTTCCTCCAGTCGGGCACGCAACAGGCGACGGCCGATACGGGCTCCTTCAATCTCGTCAACGAAACGCTGGTGCTTCAGGGCGACAAGGTGGTGCTTTCGGAAGGCAAGAACGTCTTTGTCGGCTGCAAGCTGACCGTCGCGATGCGAACCGGCGAGGCCAAGCTCGATGCATGCGGCGGCCGGGTCATGATCCAGCTCGATCCGAAATCCCGCAAGACAAACTGATGTAAGTCACCCTGTGTCGTTGAGCTTCCTTAACCGATTGACGCGCCGCAAACCGAAGGTCGCGCCTGAACCCGTTCGCTACGTCGACATGTCGCGTTACGAGGGCACGCTGATTGCGCGCAACCTGACGAAGGCCTACCGGTCGCGCCGGGTCGTCAATGGCGTCTCGCTCGTCGTGCGGCGTGGCGAGGCGGTCGGACTGCTCGGGCCGAACGGCGCCGGCAAGACGACCTGTTTCTACATGATCACGGGCCTTGTCCCCGTCGACGAGGGCTCGATCGAGATCAACGGCAACGACGTCACGACCATGCCGATGTACCGTCGCGCCCGCCTCGGCGTCGGCTATCTGCCGCAGGAAGCCTCGATCTTCCGCGGGTTGACCGTCGAGGAAAACATCCGCGCCGTCCTCGAGGTTCATGACAAGGACAAGACCCGCCGCGAGCGCAAGCTGGACAGCCTGCTTGCGGAGTTTTCGATCTCCCACCTGCGCAAATCTCCGGCAATTGCCCTTTCGGGCGGCGAGCGGCGTCGCCTGGAAATTGCCCGCGCGCTGGCGACCGATCCGACCTTCATGCTTCTCGACGAGCCTTTCGCGGGCGTCGATCCGATCTCCGTTGCCGATATCCAGGCACTCGTGCGCCATCTGACGTCCCGCGGCATCGGCGTGCTGATCACCGACCACAACGTGCGCGAGACCCTCGGCCTGATTGACCGGGCCTATATCATCCACGCCGGCGAAGTCCTGACGCACGGCCGCGCCAACGACATCGTCAACAATCCCGACGTGCGACGCCTTTATCTGGGCGACAATTTCAGTCTTTGAGATTGTTCGAGATTCCGCGCCAGGCCACTTGCCTGCGCATCCGGACCAGCTAATATCCTGATCGCGCCATATTGCAGCGCAACCAAATTCACCAAGTTGCGCTGCCGCATCTTGACCAAACCCCATAAAAAAGCAATTTTTGGGCCAGTTGGGACCGACGCCTCGAAAACATGATTTTTTCGGGCCCGGTTTGTGGGGTTCGACGGGAGTTCAGCGTCCATATGGCACTCGCAGCCAGTCTCTTCCTGCGTCAGACCCAGTCCCTGGTAATGACGCCGCAGCTGATGCAGTCGATCCAACTGCTGCAGATGACGCATCTCGAACTCACGCATTTCATCGAGCAGGAGGTGGAGAAGAACCCGCTTCTGGAAGTCGTCGCCAATGACGACATGCCGCGCGAAATCGAAGCGGTCGCCGACGAAGGCTATCCCTCCGTTCACGAGGAGCGCAACGCGCGCGATTCCGCCGGTTCTCCGCGCGAACAGGACGTCTACGATTCCGCGACGTCGGGCACGACAGGCTCGATGTCGGAGACATTCGACGCCAATCTCGAGGATGTCTTTCCCGACGATGCAGGACCGCGGCAGGCGGATGCGCCGGAACTGATCGGCCAGTGGAAGTCGATGCCGGGCGGCGAGAGCGGCGAAAGCTACGATCTCGATGATTTCGTCGCCGGGCAGATCACCCTGCGCGACCACCTTGGCGCCCAGGTCCCCTTCTCGCTCTCTTCCCCCATCGACCGGCTGATCGCCAGCCATCTGATCGACCAGCTCGACGAGGCCGGCTACCTTCACTCGAGCCTTGCCGAGACCGCCCTGAAGGTCGGGCGACCCGTCGCGGACGTGGAACGCGTGCTCGGCCGGCTCCAGGAGCTCGACCCGCCGGGCGTGTTCGCCCGCTCGCTCAGCGAATGCCTCGCAATCCAGCTGCGCGTCCGCGACCGGCTCGATCCGGCGATGGCGGCGCTTGTCGGCAATCTCGAGCTTCTCGGCCGCCGCGACTTCTCCACCTTGAAGAAGCTCTGCGGCGTCGATGAGGAAGATCTCATCGACATGCTCGCGGAAATCCGGAAGCTCGACCCGAAGCCGGGCCTGTGCTTCCAGCCGTCGGCCTCGGAATCCGTGATCCCGGATATTGTCGTTCGCAGCGCCCCGGACGGTAGCTGGCTGGTGGAACTCAACCCCGAGACGCTTCCCCGCGTGCTCGTGAACCAGGACTATTATGCCTCCGTCTCGCGCCGTGCGCCGCGCAACAGCGAGGACCAGACCTTTCTCAACGATTGCCTCCAGAGCGCCAACTGGCTGACGCGCAGCCTCGACCAGCGCGCCAAGACGATCATGAAGGTGGCGACGGAAATCGTGCGGCAGCAGGACGCGTTCCTGATGCACGGGGTCGATCACCTCCGGCCGCTGAACCTGAAGACGATCGCCGAGGCGATCAAGATGCACGAGTCGACCGTCAGCCGCGTGACCTCCAACAAATATATGCTGACACCGCGCGGCCTCTTCGAACTCAAATATTTCTTCACCGTCTCGATCGGCTCGGCGGAAGGCGGCGATACGCATTCGGCGGAATCGGTGCGGCATCGCATCCGGCTGATGATCGCGCAGGAAACACCTTCAGCCGTTCTGTCGGACGACGACATCGTCGACGAACTCCGGAAGACCGGCGTGGAACTCGCGCGCCGGACGGTCGCCAAATATCGCGAAGCCATGGACATCCCGTCCTCGGTGCAAAGGCGCCGTGAAAAGCGCGCGATCGCCAAGATATCGGCCGGCTGACCCCGCCTGATCCCCGGGCTCAAGCCCGGCGCAGGTCTGGTGTGCTATGAGGATTTCTGCCGGAACCGGAACTTTGCCGGCGCTCAAGTGTTGACCGCTCCCGCCTGTAAGGCGCGTTAACATGTCGTGAAAGCAGCAATTGACTTGATCCGAGGGACACGGTAGATGCCCGCCCCAATTCGCAAGCGAAGAAAACCGGGTTCCGACGTCCCTAACATGTCCGGCATATTGCGCATCGGCCGATGGCCTGCGTGAATCGCTTGGATCGCGGATTGGGTTGGAATAGACTGTTACGCGCAAATCACAACGAGAGAGGAAACTCCATGAGTGTGCGTGTATCCGGTAAACATATGGAAATCGGCGACACTTTCCGCCTGCGCATCGAAGAGCAGATCGGGGAGGCCGTAACCAAATATTTCGACGGAGGATATTCGAGCCAGGTCACCGTGGAAAAATCAGGTTCGCGGTTTAGCGCGGACTGTAAGGTTCACCTTGATACCGGTGTGGCTTTGCAGGCAAACGGAGAAGCAACAGATCCGATCGTCGCCTTCGACACGGCTTCGGAACGGATCGAGAAGCGGCTTCGCCGGTACAAGCGCAAACTCAAGGATCACCATATCGGCAATGGCCACGATGCCTTCGCCGAAGTGGCCTACACGGTGATGGACTCCGTGCCCGACGAAGCGGATGAGCTTCCCGACGACTACGCACCGACGATCGTCGCGGAAAGCAGCAAGAAGCTCAAGACGATGTCCGTCGCGAGCGCCGTCATGGCGCTCGACATGACGGACGAGCCCGTGCTTCTGTTCCGTACCCTGGGCAAGGAAGACCTGAATATCGTCTACCGACGCAACGACGGCAATATTGGCTGGATAGACGCGGCCAATATCAAAGGCTGAGTGAAGGGGATGTGCCGAGGGGCTCGGCACATCCCGCCTTCGAACCTTCACTGCGGCTCACGAGGACAAAAGCATGGCATTGGCAGGCTTGCTGCAGCAGAGTGCGATTATTCCGGCAATGAGAGCCAACTCCAAGAAGCAGTTGCTTCAGGAACTGGCGGTAAAGGCGGCAAAGATCACCGGACTTCCCGAAAGGGAGATTTTCGACGTCATCCTTCAGCGTGAGCGCCTGGGTTCAACCGGTGTCGGCAACGGCATCGCCATTCCGCACGGCAAACTGAAGGAACTGTCCCAGATCACCGGCCTCTTCGCACGCCTCGAAACGCCGGTCGATTTCGAAGCGTTGGACGACCAGCCGGTCGACCTCGTCTTCCTGCTGCTGGCGCCCGAAGGCGCCGGCGCCGATCACCTGAAGGCCCTGTCGCGCATTGCCCGCGTGCTGCGCGATCCCGCAATGGTCGCCAAGCTGCGCGCATCGGACTCCGAGAGCGCGATCTATGCGTGCCTCAGCGAGGAACACGCCTCGAACGCCGCCTGAAGCGCGACCGGACTAAAAACAGCAAAGCCCCGGCGAGACCATCTCGCCGGGGCTTTTTGCATTCTGGTTCCAGCGTGTCTCAGGCCTGCGCCGGCGCATCCGCTTCGCTTGCGGCCGCCTTCGGCCCGCCCTTGGCGACGCCGACCATGGCCGGGCGCAGAACGCGTTCACCGATGACGAAGCCGGCCTGGACGACCTGGACCACCGTGTTGTTCGGAACCTCGGGGTTCGGAACCTCGAACATGGCCTGGTGGAAATTGGGGTCGAACTTCTCGCCGACCGGATCGAGCTTGCGAACGCCATGACGTTCCAGCGCGGACAGCATCGACCGCTCGGTCATCTCCACGCCTTCGATCAGCGCGTTGAAGCCGGCATCCCCCGCCTCGCGTGCCTCGGCCGGAATGGCCTCCAGCGCGCGGCGGAGATTGTCTGATACGGCCAGCATGTCGCGCGCGAAGCCGGCGACGGAATAGGACTTGGCATCCTTGACGTCGCGCTCGGTGCGGCGGCGCAGATTGTCCATCTCCGCGGCAAGGCGCAGATACCGGTCGCGCAGCTCGGAATTCTCCGCCCTCAGCGCGTCCATCGGGTCCGGCTCCTGCGTCTGGCCGTCGGAAGCGGCGTTGCCGGCCTGTTCGGCAGCGGCAGCCTCCGCCGCCTCTTCGATGGACCTGGCTTCGTCGGCTGCCGTGTCGTGTCCGTGTTTCCTGGTCTCGTCGGTCATGACGTACTCCGAATTGCAGTCTGATGATGGGTTTCGCCACACACGCGGCGCGCCGATTGCGTCGCGCAATGGCATATGATGGTGCCCGATATCGAGCTTTGAGACGGAAAAATCAAGACTCCATGGCCGATCGCCGCCATTTCACGCCTGCACGGCAAGCATCAGCGCGCAAGCTGCGACATCAGCTGGGCCGTATAGTCCACCATCGGCACGATACGCGAGTAATTGAGCCGCGTCGGACCGATGACGCCGACCGCGCCGACGATCTTCTCGTCGCCGTCCCGATAGGGCGCAACGATCAGCGACGAGCCCGACAGCGAGAAGAGCTTGTTCTCCGATCCGATGAAGATCCGCACGCCCGGACCGGTCTCGGCGAGATCCAGCAATTCGATCAGGCTGTCCTTCTTTTCGAGATCGTCGAACAGCATGCGCAGGCGATCGACGTCCTCGGTTCCGGCAAGCCCTTCCAGCAGGTTTGCCCGGCCGCGCACGATGAGGCGCGTCGGCTTGCTGTCGTCCGCGCCGCCTGACCACACGGCCAGACCACGCTCCACGAGATCCTGCGACAGCCGGTCCAGCTCGCGGCTGACCTCGCGCCGCAGCTTCGCCAACTGCGCGCGCGCCTCGGTGAGCGTGGTGCCGGCGAGATGCGCATTGAGGAAATTGGCGGCCTCGGTGAGCTGGGAACTTGTCGTTCCCGCCGGCAGCTCGATGATGCGGTTCTCGATCTGGTCGTGATCGCCGACGAGCACGACCAGCGCCTTGGTCGGCTCCAGCCGGATGAATTCGACATGTTTCAGCGTCGCGTCGTTTTTGGCCGTGATGACGAGACCGGCGCCGCGCGACATGCCCGACAGCATGCGGCTCGCCTCGTTCATCATCGTCTCGACCGTCTGTCCATGCGTCTGCGGCCGGACATGGCGATCGATGGAGGCGCGATCCTCTTCCGAAATATGCCCGACCTGCATGAAGGCATCGACGAAGAAGCGCAGCCCGAGTTGGGTTGGCAGCCGGCCGGCGCTGACATGCGGCGAATAGATGAGGCCAAGCTCCTCCAGATCGCTCATCACGTTGCGAACGGAAGCCGGCGACAGCGACATGGGCAATATCCGCGACAGGTTGCGCGACCCGAGCGGCTCCCCGTGCTCCAGATAACTCTGGACGATCCGCCGGAAAATCTCGCCGGAGCGCTCGTCCAGCGCCGCCTGTATGTCCTTGCCTGCAGTGTGTCCGAGAACCATGCTTTGCGTGTGTTCCTTTCCGATCCCGCAAATATAGTGATTTCGCCGAACCGCATACAAGTGAATTCGCCGGCATGTGCCGTGAGGTTGCGGGCCTCCGTCGCAGGAAATCGGCTTTCGCCGATTTCATCTCGGTGCGAACTGGTCTAGAAGCATGCCGACATTACGAACAGGCGAGATCAGGAGTTCCCATGCGGCCGTCAGGCAGAAAAACCGACCAGATGCGCAAAGTGTCGTTCGAGCGCAACTTTTCCAAGCATGCGGAAGGGTCCTGTCTGGTGAAGTTCGGCGACACGCATGTGCTGTGCACCGCGAGCCTCGAAGAAAAGACCCCGCCGTGGCTGCGCAACAGCGGCAAGGGCTGGGTGACGGCGGAATACGGCATGCTGCCGCGCGCGACGGGCGAGCGCATGCGACGCGAAGCCGCTGCCGGCAAGCAGGGTGGCCGCACCCAGGAAATCCAGCGCCTGATCGGCCGGTCGCTTCGCGCGATCGTCGATCTCGAGGCGCTCGGCGAGCGCCAGATCACCATCGACTGCGACGTCATCCAGGCGGATGGCGGCACGCGTACGGCCTCGATCACCGGGGCCTGGATCGCGCTCTACGATTGCCTGAAGTGGATGGAAACGCGCGGTATGATCAAGGCGGAGAAGGTCCTGAAGGACCACATCGCCGCGATCTCCTGCGGCATCTTCGCAAGCCAGCCGGTGATCGATCTCGACTATCTCGAGGATTCGGCCGCCGAAACGGACGCCAATTTCGTGATGACCGGCTCCGGCGGCATCGTCGAGATTCAGGGAACCGCCGAGGGCGCACCGTTCAGCGAAGAGGAATTCTCGACGCTGATGGGGCTGGCGAAGGCCGGCATTGCGGACCTCGTCGCCATGCAGAAACAGGCGATCGCCTGATCAGGCACGGAGGCCGCCCCGATGACGCCGCCGCTCGAAGGCATTCTGGAAACCGCGCTCTACGCGGACGACCTCGATGCGGCGGAGCACTTCTATGGCGAGATTCTCGGCCTGGAGCGGATCACGCGGCATGAAAACCGCCATGTCTTCTTTCGGTGCGGCCCTGGCGTGCTCCTGATCTTCAACGCGAACGAAACAGTCGTTCCGCCTCCATCAGGCGCCTTCCCCGTGCCGCCGCATGGAATGACGGGACAGGGACATGCCTGCTTCCGCGTGGCCGCCGAGCATATCGACGCCTGGGTGGCGCGCCTGACGGAATCGGATATCGCGATCGAGGCCGATTTCCGCTGGCCGAACGGCGCGCGCTCGATCTATTTCCGCGATCCCGCGGGCAACAGCCTGGAATGCGCGGAGCCGGGCCTCTGGAACATCATCTGACGGACAGGACCATGCGAAGACTGGAAACGAAGACCATCGTGGTCGCAAGCCACAATGCCGGCAAGATCGCCGAGATCCGCGACCTGATCGGCCCGCTCGGCTTCGAGGCCCGCTCGGCCGCCGACCTTGCCTTCGCCGAACCCGACGAGACCGGCACGACCTTCGAAGAGAATGCGGCGATCAAGGCGCTGGCGTCCGCGCAGGCCGCAGGCATCCCGGCGCTATCGGATGATTCCGGCCTCGTCGTCGACGCGCTCGGCGGCGCACCCGGCGTCTACACGGCCAACTGGGCGGAGCGCGAGGACGGCAGCCGCGACTTCGCCATGGCGATGCAGAAGGTCGAGGACGCCCTGACGGAAAAAGGCGCGCCGGACGACGCACGCAGCGCGCGCTTCGTCTCGGTGCTCTGCCTCGCCTGGCCGGACGGACACACGGAATTCTTCCGCGGTGAGGTGGAGGGCAAGGTTGTCTGGCCGCCGCGCGGGACGCAGGGCTTCGGCTACGATCCGGTGTTCCAGCCCGAGGGGCACGAACGCACCTTCGGCGAAATGAGCGCGGACGAGAAACACGGCTGGAAGCCCGGCGAGGCCGAGGCGCTGTCGCATCGCGCCCGCGCCTTCAAGCGTTTCGTCGAAACCTGCCTGGAAGCCTAGGGAAACGATGACGGCGGTCACCACATTCAGGCCCCGCGAGGCGATGGACCCCGGTTTCGGGGTCTATGTGCATTGGCCGTTCTGCGCCGCCAAGTGCCCCTATTGCGATTTCAACAGCCACGTCCGCCACCAGCCGGTCGACCAGCCGCGCTTCGTCGCCGCCTTCCTGAAGGAAATGCAGGCGATGCGGGCGATGACCGGCCAACGCACCGTCACCAGCGTCTTCATGGGCGGCGGAACGCCGTCGCTGATGGCGCCCGAGACGGTCGATGCCATTCTCTCCGGCATCGCCGGCCTCTGGCACATGCCTGAGGGCATCGAGATCACGCTGGAGGCGAACCCCTCCAGCGTCGAGGCGGAACGTTTCCGCGGCTACCGCGCCGCCGGCGTCAACCGCGTGTCGCTCGGCGTGCAGGCGCTGAACGACCGGGATCTGAAGTTCCTCGGACGCCTGCATGACGTCGCCGATGCGCTGAAGGCGATACGGCTGGCGCGCGACATCTTCCCGCGCATGTCCTTCGACCTCATCTATGCCCGGCCCGACCAGACCGTCGAGGCCTGGGACCGGGAACTGACGGAGGCGATCTCCTATGCCGTCGACCATCTCTCGCTCTACCAGCTGACGATCGAGGAAGGCACGCCCTTCTTCGGCCTGCACAAGGCCGGCAAGCTCGTCGTTCCCGACGGCGAGCAGTCCGCCGTGCTCTACGAGGCGACGCAGGAGATCACCGAGCGCGAGGGCATGCCGGCCTACGAGGTCTCCAACCACGCAAGGCCCGGCGCCGAAAGCCGGCATAACCTGACCTACTGGCGCTATGGCGATTATGTCGGGATCGGTCCCGGCGCGCACGGACGCCTGACGACGACCGGCGCCCGGATCGCGACCGCGACGGAACGCCGGCCCGAGGCCTGGCTTGGCCTTGTCGAGCAGCAGGGCCACGGCATGGTCGACCAGGAGATACTCGACTATCAGGAACAGGCGGACGAACTGCTGCTGATGGGCCTGCGCCTCAAGGAAGGGGTCGATCTCGCCCGCTGGCAGATGCTCTCCGGCCGCGACCCGGATCCGGACCGCGAGCAGTTCCTCATCGATCACGGCTTCGTCGAGCGGCTCGGCAATTCCCGGCTGCGCTGCACGCCGGCCGGCATGCTGATCCTCGACGCCGTCGTCGCCGATCTCGCCTGCTGAGGCGGCGCGTTCTCACAGACATCGCACGCAAAAAAAGACCCGGACCAGACGGCCCGGGCCAATGCCACACCTCCTCGGGAAATGGCGATTATTCGTTGATCAGCCGCTTCAGAAGCTCGATCTCGTGGCAGAGCTTCGTGTCTCCGGAAATCAGATCCTCGATCTTGCGCACGGCATGCAGCACGGTCGTGTGGTCGCGTCCACCGAAGCGGCGACCGATCTCCGGGAAGGACCGCGGTGTCAGGGTCTTCGACAGATACATGGCGATCTGACGCGGCTTGACGATCACGCGCGTCCGGCGGTTCGACACCAGTTCCTGGCGCGAGACGTTGTAGTGCTTGGCAACAACGCGCTGGATATCCTCGATCCGTACGCGGCGCGGCTCTCCGGCGGCAACCAGATGGCCGAGCAGTTCGTCGACGCGCTCGATCGTCAGTTGCGGCTCGAAGGTGCGGCGGAAGAGAAGCTGGTTGAAGGCGCCTTCCAGTTCGCGACCGCTTGCCGTGATGTTGCGGGCCACATGGCTCAGGATATCGGCGGGGATATCGAGCGTCGTGTCATCCTGCCGCGCGACATCCAGCCGGCGCTTGAGGATTTCAAGCCGCATCTCGTAGTCCGGCCCTTCCATTTCGATCGCAACGCCGCCCTGCAGGCGCGAACGCACGCGCGGGTCGAGCGATTCCAGTTCCCACGGCGCCCGGTCGGCGGCCACAACCACCTGCTTGGCGGAATCGAGCAGCATGTTCAGGAGATGGCAGAACTCGTTCTGGATCGAATTGCCCTGCAGGAACTGCATGTCGTCGATGATCAGCAGGTCGATATTGCGCAGCGTTTCCTTGAGCGACAGGGCATCATTGTCGCGGATCGCGGTTGCGAAGCGCCACATGAAATATTCGGCGGTCAGGTAGACCACACGCGGGCTGCGCGGGCTCGCCAGAGCCGCAATCGCAATCGCCTGCAGAAGGTGCGTCTTGCCGAGGCCGACATTGGAGTGAACGAAGAGCGGATTGAAGCGCACGGCGCCAGCACCCGCTTCGGCGATCGTCTTTGCGGCGGCGAGCGCCACCCGGTTGGACGAGCCCTCGACGAAGCTCTCGAACGTATAACGCTGGTCGAGCGGCGAGCCGAAGAGCTGGCCGGTGGACGAAGGCTTCGGCGTGGCCTGCTGGTATGACGATGCGGCCTGCGAAATCGGCTGCGCGCCCTGCGAGCGCCGCGACGGCGTCGCCGGTGCCGGTTCCGTCGTTGCGACGGTCTCGTCGGAGATATTGACGCGTGCGCCCCGCGTGGCGGTGCGAACGAGGATTTCGACCTTCAGAATCTCCGCGTCTTCCTGCTGGAAGAGGCTGGTGATGAGGTCGAGATAACGATTGTTGATCCACGACTTGAGGAACGTCGTCGGTACCGACAGGCGGACCACGCTCTTGGACTGGGAGTGAACCTTGAGCCGACCGAACCAGCTTGCATAGACGTCCGGACCGACCTGTGCCTTCAGACGCGCACTTACCCGTTCGAATAGCGCGTCATGTTTCATCTCCGTCTTGTCCCCTGTCTGCGTGTGTCCTTTCGAATTCGAAATTGCCTGAAGTGCATCTTCCCCGTTAACGAATGCACCAGCCGTCGTGGCTGTCGTCATCTGCATTTTTGCCGCCTTTCAACTTCGCTTTGCGGTGTCGGCATCGCTGCCGGCACATCGCCGATTGACGTCCACCGCATCCTGCCTGAGCCATCGGCAGCATTACGGCTTCGGTGCCCCTGTTTCCCGGCGGACCCCCAATCCGCTAGAAACCCCTCGTCATACTCACGGAGACTCCTCGCCTGCATCGACGAAAAAGAACCCGCGCCTTCGTTTCGACCGGCCGGCGCCCTCGTTACGAGCTGACCGATCTATTCCGTTCCTTCACCCCGTCCTCGCGGCGACACCGGCGCAACTGAAAATTGCATAAAAACATCGTTCGATCGCCGACGGCGATCGGGCAATGGTTTCCGGTGTCATGGTGATGCGAAACGGAAACGTTCCGCTACAGAAGACAAGTGGCGTCATCCTGCCCTTGCGAGCAGTGTGTGGCGACCGCTTTTTCGGTGATGTCCGCGTCCCCTGTGGAAGTCATTTAGGCAGGATCGGTCGGGAAGATCAATCACCATTTTTACCCCAAATTAAGGGTCTGGCGTTGACTCTGGAGGCGCATCCTGACTCGCCAAGAGGGCCCGTCGGGAGAATCGCTTATGAATCAACGGCTTTGTTTTTTGGGCACTTCCGAACCCCATCGGGAAGAAAAAAAATAAAAATTCGCTTGACTCGCGAAGGGCCCCGGCTGCCGTTACGGGAGGGGATCGGAACCCGGCTAACCTCCTGCAAGCAATTGATTTATAAGCATAATATTTGTCACGGCAATGACACGTTGCAGCATTGCACATTGGCCATAGCAACCGGGAAAAGCAAAAGAAAAAGCCCGGCGTCGCCGCCGGGCTCTTCGTTAATTGCATAGCTCAAAAGTTGTCAGGCGGAGAGTGCCTTCACGCGGCCCGCGAGACGGGACACCTTGCGCGATGCTGTATTGGAATGGAGCACACCCTTCGAGGCTGCGCGCATCAGTTCCGGCTGGGCGGCCTTGAGCGCGGCAGCGGCTGCTGCCTGATCGCCGGACGCGATGGCCTCTTCAACCTTGCGGATGAAGTTGCGGACGCGCGAACGGCGGGACTTGTTGACTGCGGTACGGCTTGCGATCTTGCGGGTCGCCTTTTTCGCCGAAGTTGTATTGGCCATTTATGCCTCTCTTCAGAATCCTGACACGAACTCCGCCTTCGCCGTGCCGGGTCACTGCGACCTGTCGTCCGAAATATCGGGGCAAGCAATTCGGGAGCAATATCGGAAAACCTCGATCGGCTTTCCAAAACTGTGGGCGGCGTATAGCTGGAAAGCCGCCGCGCGTCAACGCGCAAATTCACGAAATGCCGCGCTTGCCGGCCCTCACCTGTTGCGGAAGGCCGCTTTGCGCTTCTCCACGAAGGCGGCCATGCCCTCCTTCTGGTCCTCGGTGGCAAAAAGGCTGTGAAACAGCCGCCGTTCTGTGCGCATGCCCTCCGACAGCACCGTCTCGAAGGCCCGCGAGACCGCTTCCTTGGCCATCATAACCGAAGGGAGCGAATAACCGGCAATCTTGCCGGCAGCCGCGATCGCCTCGTCGAGAAGCGTGTCGGCCGGCACGACCCGCGCCACCAGGCCGGATCGCTCGGCCTCGGTAGCATCCATCATCCGCCCGGTCAGGCAGAGATCCATCGCCTTGGCCTTGCCGATGGCGCGCGTGAGGCGCTGGGTGCCGCCCATGCCCGGAATGACGCCGAGCGTGATCTCCGGCTGGCCGAACTTGGCGGTATCGGAGGCGATGATGAAATCGCACATCATCGCCAGCTCGCAGCCGCCGCCGAGCGCGAAGCCGCTGACGGCGGCGATGACCGGCTTGCGGCAGCCGGCAACCTCGTCCCAGCCGGCCGCAAAATCGGACATGAAGGCCGAGGCGAAATCGAGGTTCTGCATCTCCTTGATATCGGCGCCGGCGGCAAAGGCCTTTTCCGAGCCGGTAATGACGATCGCGCCGATCCCGTCATCACCGGCAAATGTCGCCAGCGCCTGCCGCAGCTCGCCGAGCAGGGCACTGTTCAGGGCATTCAGCGCCTGCGGCCGGTTCAGCGTGACGAGACCGACGCGGCCACGCGTTTCAACGATGAGCGTTTCAAAAGACATGTGGGGCCTCCAGGGCGATGCGTGTCATTTCTGGCAAATTGCGCAGCGAAAGGTCGACCGCCCGCTTTGCACGATGCGCCCGATGATGCCCCGGCAGCCCGGCGTGCGGCAAGCCTCGTGCTCCTGGTCGTAGACCGAAAAGGAATGCTGGAAGTAGCCAAGCGTGCCGTCGGTGCGGATATGATCCCGGAGGCTCGACCCGCCGGCCTCGATCGCCTCGGCGATCACGACGCGGATCGCCTCCGTCAGCACCACCAGTTCCTTCTTCGGTCGCCCGGTAGCGGTGACGAGGCTGCCGGCCATGCGCTCCGGCGACAGATGCGACCGCCAGAGCGCCTCGCAGACATAGATATTGCCGAGGCCGGCGATGGTCTTCTGGTCGAGCAGCGCCGCCTTCAAGGGGGTCCGGCGACCGCGGAACCGCGCCGCCAGATAGTCCGCATCAAGCGCATTGCCGGTCGGCTCCTCGCCGAGATCGCGGAAGAAGGCATGCGCTGCCAGCCCCTCTCGCCGCACCATGTCCATGAAGCCGAACCGGCGCGGATCGTTATAGATGACGCGATGCGGGCCCTTTGCCGTGTCGAGGTGCAGGACGACGTGGTCGTGCCGCTCGTCCTTGCTGCGCGCATGATGAAACGCACCGGGCACGACCCCTTCCGGCGACCCCTCCTCGACCCGGAAGGAACCGGACATGCCGAGATGGGATATGACGACGTTTCCGTCTTCGAGATCGATCAGCAGGTATTTCGCGCGGCGGCCGAGCGACAGGATGCGGGCTCCCGTCAGCGCCTCTGAAAAGCCGGCCGGAAACGCAAAGCGCAGGTCCGGACGGCGGATCTCGGCCCGCGCGATGCGCGCCCCTTCCATGACAGGCGCAAGCCCGCGTTTGACCGTCTCGACTTCCGGCAATTCCGGCATGCGCAAGGCTCCTTCCGCCTCGTAACCATTCGCGTGCTTTTGGTCCGCACGGCCATTTCCCTATCGCCCATCTATGTCCTATATACCAGCGCGGCAATGCCGCACCGCATCACGGCCGGCCGGGATGGTCCGGCGACACGCCATGTCCTATTGTCCGCCCGCCGGCAGGATCCGGCAGATGGAGCTCGACGATGAACGAACAGCAGCGCACCTCCGCCGATGGCGGGATGGAAACCTCCTACGGCTTTCGCAAGGTCGGCGAAGGCGAGAAGCAGGCTCTCGTCAACGACGTGTTCCACAAGGTCGCGAAGCGCTACGACATCATGAACGACATCATGTCCGCCGGGCTGCACCGCGCCTGGAAGGATGCGATGATCGCGGCGCTCAACCCGCGCAAGGACCCGGCCTACCGCGTGCTGGATGTAGCCGGCGGGACCGGCGACATCGCCTTCCGCATCGTCGAGGCCTCCGATCGGCTGGCCCATGCGACGGTGCTCGACATCAACGGCTCGATGCTCGCCGTCGGTGCGGACCGCGCAGGCAAGAAGGGCCTCTCCGCGAACCTCGATTTCGTCGAGGCGAACGCCGAGGATCTCCCCTTCGAGGACCGCAGCTTCGATGCCTATACGATCGCCTTCGGCATTCGCAACGTGCCGCGCA
>CAMPIK010000002.1 GCA_946886325.1 uncultured Shinella sp. | reverse complement strand
GGCTTCCGCGACTATTGCAACCTCGTCTCCTCGCCGGCGGGTGCCGCCGCGCGCAAGGAGATGCTGTCGCACCTGACGACCAACTTCACGCGCTTCTTCCGCGAGAACCATCACTTCGAGCATCTGAAGACGGAGGTCCTGCCGGAACTTCTGAACAGGGCGCGTGCCGGTGGCCGGGTGCGCATCTGGTCGGCCGCCAGTTCGGACGGGCAGGAACCCTATTCGATCGCGCTGACGGTCCTGTCGATGATGCCGAATGTCACCGACTACGACTTCCGCATCCTGGCGACCGACATCGACCCGAAGATCCTGGCGATCGCACGGGCCGGCGCCTATGACGTCTCGGCGCTGGAGACCGTCAGCCCGGCCATGCGCAAGCAGTATTTCCGCGAGACGGAAGTCGGCGGTCGCCAGAAGTGGCAGATCGACGACCGCGTCAAGAAGCTGATCACCTACAACGAACTGAACCTGATGGCGCAGTGGCCGTTCAAGGGGCCGTTCGACGTCATCTTCTGTCGCAACGTCGTCATCTATTTCGACGAGCCGACCCAGATGAAGATCTGGTCGCGTTTCGCCGGTCTGCTCCCGCAGGGTGGCCATCTCTATATCGGCCATTCGGAACGGGTCTCCGGCGAGGCAAAGGCGCAGTTCGACAATATCGGCATCACCACCTACCGCTACACCGGCAAGCACCATGGGAGGCATGCATGACAGTCCCCGCCCGCGTTCTTGTCGTCGATGATTCACCCACCATGCGCGGCCTGATCACGGCCGTGCTCAGCGCGGACCCCGACGTCAACGTCATCGGCCAGGCCGGTGACGCGATGGAGGCCCGCAACGCCATCAAGCAGTTGAACCCGGACGTGGTGACGCTGGATATCGAGATGCCGAACATGAACGGCCTCGAATTCCTCGACAAGATCATGAAGCTTCGGCCGATGCCGGTCATCATGGTGTCGACGCTGACGCATCGCGGGGCTGAAGCATCGCTGATGGCGCTCGAGATTGGCGCCTTCGATTGCGTCGGCAAGCCGCAGCCGGGTGACGCCCGTCCGTTCGGCGACCTGGCCGAAAAGGTGAAGGCCGCCGCCCGTTCGCAGCGCCGCTTCGTCACCGCGCCCGCCTCGTCGGCGCCCGTCGCGGCAAATGTCAATGCGGCGGCAGAGTATCGCTCGGGCCGGAAGATCGTCGCGATCGGAGCCTCGACCGGAGGCGTGGAAGCACTGATTGCGGTTCTCCAGAAGTTTCCGGTGAACTGCCCGCCGACCGTGATCACGCAGCACATGCCGCCGACCTTCACCAAGAGCTTTGCCGAGCGGCTGAACCGCCTCTGCTCGCCGGTGGTGCAGGAAGCGGTCGATGGTGCCCGTCTCGAGATCGGCAAGGTCTATCTGGCGCCGGGCGGCGATCGCCACCTCCAGGTGTCCAATCACTCGGCGCCCTGCTGCCGGCTGGTCGAGCGCGATCCTGTCAACGGTCACCGGCCTTCGGTCGACGTGCTGTTCGACTCGGTTGCCGAACTCGCCGGGCGCAACGCCGTCGGGGTTATCTTGACCGGAATGGGCCGTGATGGCGCCGCCGGTCTGTTGAAAATGCGTCATGCAGGAGCGCGGACCATCGGTCAGAACGAAAAAACCTGCGTCGTATATGGAATGCCGAGAGTGGCCTATGAACTGGGCGCCGTCGAAAACCAGTTTCCGCTCGCGTCAATCGGGGAGGAAATCTTGAAAATCACTGCGGCCCGTAGAGAAGGGAGCGAATAATGTCTATCGCTGAAAAAATCAAAGTTCTGATCGTCGACGATCAGGTCACCAGCCGTCTGCTTCTGGGCGATGCCCTGCAGCAGCTCGGCTTCAAGCAGATCACCGCAGCCGGCGACGGTCAGCAGGGCATGAACATCATGACCCAGCAGCCGCACCACCTGGTGATCTCCGACTTCAACATGCCGAAGATGGATGGCATCGAGTTCCTTCAGGCGGTCCGGTCGAACCCGACCACCAAGAAGGCGGCCTTCATCATCCTGACGGCACAGGGCGACCGTGCCCTGGTCCAGAAGGCGGCGGCGCTGGGGGCGAACAACGTTCTCGCCAAGCCGTTCACCATCGAAAAGATGAAAGCGGCGATCGAAGCCGTATTCGGGGCGTTGAAATGAACATCGAGCCAGGGTCGCGTCGCGTCCATGTTATTCAGGGCGAGTTCAAGGTCGTCAACGATCCGAGTGTCGTGTTGAGCACGATCCTCGGCTCCTGTGTTGCCGCCTGTATGCGCGATCCGGTCATCGGTGTCGGCGGGATGAACCATTTCCTCCTGCCGGGTTCGGCGGAGTCGATGGCCTCCGGCGGCGATGCGACGCGCTATGGCGTGCATCTCATGGAACTCCTGATCAACGGTCTCCTGAAGCAGGGCGCGCGGCGCGACCGCCTGGAGGCAAAGATTTTCGGGGGTGCAAAGACGATCGCACGCTTCTCCAACGTGGGCGAACAGAATGCCAGGTTCGCCCGGCAGTTCCTCATGGACGAAGGCATCCAGATCGTCGGCGAGAGCACGGGCGGCGAGCACGGGCGCAAGCTCGAATACTGGCCGTCATCCGGCCGCGCCCGCCAATATGCGCTGACCGGCGTCGAGACCCAGAAGACGGTGGCGATGGAGCAGCGTCCGGCACCGGTCGTCAAGCCGGTGGAGAATGCAATCGAATTCTTCTGATCCAGTCGCCTGTGCGGCCGGCCTGGAGGGGAAAGAGGGATCCGTATTGGCTATCCGGAAATCCGGAACCGGGATGCGGGAATGAGTGAGGGTACCATGCAAGCCGAGTATTTGAGTGGAGCGTCTGTCATGGAAGAATCCCTTCCCGATGTGCTCATGCGGATCGTTTCCGAACTGCATGACGTCGCCTATCTGATCGAGCGGATCGAGCCGCAGCTGAACGCCGTGCAAAGCGGCGATCACGTCCACGATGCGGCCGAGCGCATGATGGTGATGCAGGGCATCGACCTTGCGGTGCAGAAGACCCGCGGACTTGCCGAATTCATCGACACGATCACCGCCGGCATCCCGGAGAACTGGATCGTCGACGTGACGACGGCAATCAACCTCGTGAAGCTTGCCGATATGCAGAAGGCGCTGAGCAACGGCATGCTGCGGCATGGCCATTCGCAGCCGATCTCGAGGGTTGCGGGCGACTTCGAGGCGTTCTGACACGCTGCCGAACCTGATTGCAGAGAGCTTCCAGCGGCGCCCGGCGGGCGCCGTTATCGTTTTCGGTGCCGCGCAACAGATCTGCGGGACGAAACGCTCGCGCAAGTTTCACCCTCTAGTCTCCGGAACGGGTCAGGTAGATCCGCGTAATTCCTGGGCCGGGCGCTTCCGGCAACGGCGCTCGACGGGTCCAGGCATTTTGAATTAGCGCGAGTGTCCGGTGGGACGTCGACCATCAGGGTCTTGCGCCAGTCCGTGCGGGAACAGAATGAATCTGTTGGAACAACTGAAGAGTATCTTCAACAATCTGGCATCGCTGGGGCAGGCGAAGCTTGCCATGCTCGCCGGTGCGGCGGTCGTGACGATCGGCATGGTGCTCGCTGCGGCAGTCTATGTGAACAAGCCGACATACGAGACGCTCTATGTCGGTCTCGAATCGACCGACCTCAACCAGATCAGCATCGCACTCGCGGAAGCCAACATCGATTTCGCTGCCGGCGCCGATGGCACGAGCCTTCAGGTTCCCGTCGGCCAGACCGGACGGGCGCGTCTCTATCTTGCCGAACGCGGCCTGCCCAGCAGCTCCAACGCCGGCTACGAACTCTTCGACAATGTCGGGTCGCTCGGTCTCACCTCCTTCATGCAGGAAGTGACGCGCGTTCGCGCCCTTGAAGGCGAGATCGCCCGCACCATCCAGCAGATCAGCGGCATCGCCGCCGCACGCGTCCATATCGTCATGCCCGACCGCGGCAACTTCCGCCGCAAGGAGCAGACCCCGACAGCTTCCGTCATGATCCGCGCAGGCGCCAGTGCCGGCCGCAAGGCCGCGCCGTCGATTCGGCACCTGGTCGCAGCCTCCGTGCCGGGCCTTGAGGTCGACGACGTGACGATCCTCGATTCGGCCGGCCAGTTGCTCGCCTCCGGCGACGAGACGGAAAACGGCGCGATGACCCGTTCCCTCAACCTCGTGCAATCGGTACAGGGGGAGGTCGAGGGCAATATCGAAAAGGCGCTTGCGCCCTTCCTCGGCATGGAGAACTTCCGGGCGAGCGTCATGGCGTCGCTGAATACGGATTCGCAGCAGGTCCAGGAAACGATCTTCGATCCGGAATCGCGCGTCGAGCGCTCCATCCGCGTCACGCGTGAAAGCCAGAAATCGAACCAGCAGCAATCGCAGCGGCCGGCAACGGTCGAACAGAACATTCCGCAGGGCGGCCCCGAAGGCGGCACCGGTCCGCAGTCGAGCGACGAGGCGGACAAGAAGGAAGAGCAGACCAACTACGAGATCAACAGCAAGACGGTCGCGACCGTCCGCAACAGCTATGAGATCGAGAAACTGTCCGTCGCCGTGGTGGTCAATCGCGGCCGCATCGCCGCGATGGTCGGCGAACCGGCGGACCAGGCGAAGATCGACGCCTATCTCGCCGAGATGCAGACGATCGTGTCCTCCGCCGCCGGCCTCAACACCGAGCGCGGCGACATCGTCACGCTGACGGCGATGGAATTCCTCAACGACCAGCTTCTCGAAAATGCCGTGCCGGGCCCCGGCATCATGGAAACGCTGACGCGCAACCTCGGCAGCATCATCAATGCGCTCGCCTTCGTCGCCGTCGCCTTCCTGGTCGTCTGGTTCGGCTTCCGCCCGGTCGCCCGCTCGCTCAACGGCACGGCTGACGGTACGGCGCTCGAAAGCGATGCGGCCGGCCTCGAACTGCCCGACTTCTCGCCGGCAACCGGCGTGGGCGGCCCCGGTGCCGCGCTGATGGACGGCTTCGGTGCCGACTTCGGCTTCGACAGCACCGACGATCTGCTGAGCGCGGGCGACGAGGACGGTGCCTTCAATCGCCGGGTCAAGGAAGGTCCCGAGCGGCGGCTTGCCCGGATGGTCGAAATCAGCGAGGAGCGGGCCGCCAAGATTCTGCGCAAGTGGTCGGTTGATCAGGCAGCCTGATCTGCAACCCCAGCAACGTACCCCAGAATTGTCCACAGTGAGAACCCGCCACTTGGCGGGTTCTGCCGTTCAGCACCATGATTTCCCTGGATTTTTAGGGGGCGTCGAATATCCTTCGCATCGACGCGGGCTCGTTCTCTCCCTGGTGAGGCGGGCCGGAAGCGGCCCTTGGACCATGACGGCCGGAGGGTAAAGGCGGCCGGGAGCGCGAAGATGGATTTGGTGCTGGCTGGACTCGGTCCATTGTCGCGCTTTGCGGGGCGGCAGAAAAGCACTGTCTGCTCGATTCTCAACCGCTGCCGTGAGGAAATTGGTTGCCGCCATGTCGCGCATGTGTTCCTGCAGCGCAGCCCCGGCCAGGAAGAAACCTACATATCGGTCACCTATCCCGGTCGCTGGCTGCTGAACTATGCCATCCGGAACTATTTCGCGGTCGATCCGGTGATCCGCGACGAGGACCGGCCGACGGCCATCCGGATCCTGAATTATGCCGAGCAGGGCGTCGGCGCCGTCCGCGCGATGTTCGTCGATGCCCAGTCCTTCGGCATCGGGCGGAGCTTCGTCGAATTCCAGGTCATGCCGCATTCCGAATATCGGGGGACGGTGATGTTCACCTTCGATATCGATCCGGATCTGATCGAAGGCTATATCGAGAAGCGCCGCGACTGCCTTCTGGAGGCAGCCCGCCGGCTGCATATCGATACCTTGCGTGCCCGTGGGCTGATGCCCGGCGACGTCTGCGGCAGCGAACTCACGCGCGACGAGATGACCATCGTGACCATGATCGCCGACGGCCGGACGTTTTTCGAGATTTCAGGCGCGCTGCGATGGAGCGAGCATCGCGTCAGCCTGACCGTCAACGATCTCTGCGAGCGGCTGAACTGCACGAACCCGCTGCATATGGTCACGCGCTGCATCTCGCAGGGGCTGCTGGCCGATGACGACAGCGGTGTCAGGCCGCAGCAAAACGCTCCTTTATCCACGCGAGTTTTTCCAGCGAGGCCGCACTGACCTCCCAGGAGACGCAGAGGATCGGCTGGGCGCCGGGAATTTCCCGCCGTCCGATCGTCTCGCAGGCAATGCCGAAGGATTTCGTCAGGCGGACGATGTTCTCCTCGCAGATTGCGACATGCCGGGTGATGCCGTTGGCAAGGCCGATTTCCAGCGACGCGTTGGAGAGCTCGATCGCGGTACGGTTGACCCCGCTCATCACGCGGATGTCCTTTTCCTGCGGACGGATGGCAAACCGGGTCGTCTCGGTGATCTTCGGCGACAGGAGTGCTGCCGGGTCCGGCACCATGTCGTGAAAGGCCTCCCAGGTGAGGTTGGGTCCGGCCATGCTCATCTGCCTGAGGCCGCCGACGACCTCGCCGTCAGGGTTCAGCGACAGCACGTAGGTGCAGGGCATGAAGTCGTAGCGGTCATATTCCAGGTCGCCATCCACCGTGACGTCCCAGCCCAGCGTGTCGTTGAATACCGTCTTGCGGATTCGGTAGTAGTCCTCGATCTGACGTCCGTAGCGCGCACGGTTGTCAGGCGTTACGACAAGAATCATTCTTCGCCCCTCGATTGAAGGGGCAACTGTCGTAACGTCAGGTTAAGGACCGGTTAACGTGCGTGCGTTCGCCGCAACAAACACGTTTAGCGGGCATAGTGCCGCATCCTGAATGGTGACGCCGGGCTGTGCAGTTCCGCGCAAGCATCGGAGTCTAATGAAACCGACCCTGCCATTCGCGGCGGAATGTTGCCTATTTGTCACGGATATTGGCGCTCGCCAGACCGAAGAGTCCATATTGTGCGCAGAGCGATGAAAATTGTGACTCACGCAAAAGGGTAATTGACTCGGGAAAGAAATTTTTTCGGTCCGAGTTTCCGTTGTGTATAGCGAATTCTGCATCCTGTAATAGAGATTCGGCGCGTGCAGGCTTCTGGCGTATCAGCGCAGTTGTCCGAATAAATCATGGTTAACAGATGCTTAAGGGATGATTCCGACGACGGGAATCCCGTCCGCGGGTGGCCGGACGAATCGACTCATGGAAGGCCGTGAAAGTAAATCCCGAGAAGATGGCAGTAGTTTTCAGACTCGGGCGTTGTACACTTTAGTCACTGATTCGTTTGGTGATTCCCGCTAATGCGGCTTGGTCGTCGGCGGTACCGGAAGGCTTCGGTATCAACACGAACGGGTAGCGGGAAGATCCGGCCGAAGTCGGCACAGGGGGCTATTATGGACACGATCCGGGCGGATGTCGCGGCCTGGGAATCTGTTGGATTCTCCGTCGCATCTGGTGAGCGTAAGAGTGCGCGTGAGCTTTTGGTTCAACAACTCGGACGCTGTGCGGACCGCACCAGTCTGTCCTCCGGCCTGAGAGCGCTGACGGATTACGTCAGCGCCTCCCACTATCTTCTGATGAAGCACGACACGTCGCAGGCGGCCAATCTCGAATTCGTCGTCGCTTCCGACTGGCCGTTCGACCTGGTCCGCTACCTTGTGGGTGCGGTCGGCGGCGCCCAGACGCGGATGAGCGACTTCGAGCGCTGCAATGCCATCTTGCAACCGTGCTTCTCGCACCTTGCCGATGACATTGCCATTCCGTCCGGTCTGAGCCGGGAATATTGCGTCATCGCCTTCCATGTCGGACGGGTGCGGATGTCGCTTCTCCTGCTCTTTCCCGAGCATTTCATCCTGTCGCAGAGCAAGCTCCGGGATGTCGGCCTGATGACGGCCTATTTCGCGAGCGTCGTCTGCTCCGGCACGGCGCGCAACGAGCGCGAGTCGGACCTGACCGAGCGCGAAGTCGAATGCCTCTACTGGATCGCCGAAGGCAAGACGAGCGACGAGATCGCCGTCATCCTCGGCATATCCCGCAATACGATCAACAACTACATCACCAGCGTCATGCGTAAGACGGCAACCAAGACGCGGTCGGAGGCCATTGCCTGGGCGGTCCGCAACAATCTCGTCTGAGGAGGCATCGCCATGGATGGTCCGATACCCAATTCCCGCGCTTTTGAAAAAGAGCTCCGGTTGGCGCGACCGCCAAGGGCTCTCAGAACGACGGATTTCGTATCGACCTTGCAGGTCATGCAGGCGGTGATCGGCGCGCAGAACTTCTCCGTCCTGCGCCTTGCGGGCTACGGCTTGCCCTCGACGCGCAAGCTGCGGTGCGTTCTCAGCAACTGGGGCGCCGACGCCGAAGCCAATACGCGCGCGATTCTCGATGGCCATGGTGCCGCGTTGATGGAGCATCTCGAAAGCTCGCTTCTGCCCGTCGTGTGGGAAGGAACGGGTGAAAACACGGTCGCTCGGGCCGATGTCGCTCCCTTTGCCAGGCGTCTGGCGGCGCGCCACCTGCCGTTCTCCGGCGTCGCCTTTCCCGTTCGCTTCGGCACCTCCGGCAACGGCTATGTCGTCTTTTCCGGCAATTTCATCGAACTCTGCAGCGACATCTGCATCGACATGCACATGAAGAGCTGCCAGGTGATGGTGGATATGATGGCTGCCGAGGAAAAGAAGGCACTGCCCGCCGAAGCGCTCAGCGATCGCGAGATCGCCTGCCTTCAGATGGCCGGTGATGGCTGCATCAGCGAAGTGATCGCCGAAAAGATGGGCCTGTCGGTCCATACGGTGAATGCCTATCTCGGCACGGCGACGACCAAGCTGGATGCGGTCAACCGCATCCAGGCGATCGCCAAGGCGATCCGGCTCGGCTACATCAACTGATCTTTGCCGTCAGCGCCGTCGCAATTTCAATGAAGGTTTGACAGCGCACTGCTTGCACTGGCGAATTTGGCGCCGCGCAGGCTTGCCTCCAGGAAAGCCGTGTTGTCGTCGGGATCTTCCGCCGGCTCGCTGAACGCCACATGCGTGATCTCGACGCCGGCCTGGTCCTTGCCGAGCATCAGCTTCGTGTAGATCGTGACACCCTGCGGACGCAGTTCGAGATCGAGGATGATCTCGGGCTCACGGTCCCAATCGAGATGGTAGTCGCCGCCGGCGCCGAAAACGATCGTTCCGGGCTGGAAATACAGTTCGGCCGCGGACGCCACCAGGTCGGACAGGTTGCCGTAGCACTCGAATCGCAGCAGCGACACGAGATCGGCGGCGTCCAGCAGACGCAGCTCCGTTGCAACCGGGCCAATTGCTTCCGCTACGATCTTCTCGCGTTCAGCAGAATAGGAGCATTTTCTCATCGGTTTCAGTTAACCCGTCTCGTTTGGGGCGAAGCTGCATAAACCCGGTGAATCAGCTCTGCCACTGCCTTGTAAAACACCGGTGGAATGACACTATCCACCGAGACTTGCGCAAACATTGAGCGTGCGAGCGGCGGATCCTCGAAGACGGGGATATTGTTCTCCTTGGCGATCTCGCGAATCTTGAGCGCGACGAGGTCCTGACCCTTCGCGACGACCACCGGCGCGTCGCCTTCTTCGCGCACGTAGCGAAGCGCCACGGCGAAGTGGGTCGGGTTGGCGATGACGAGCGTGGCGCGGGGCACGGCCGAAATCATGCGCCGGCGGGCACGGTCGCGCTGGATCGAGCGCAGGCGGGCCTTGATGATCGGGTCGCCCTGGGCCTGCTTGAGCTCTTCCTTGACCTCCTGCTTCGTCATCCGCAGTTCGCTGTACCAGTGATGCCGGGTCCAGGCGAAGTCCACCACGCCGAGCACGGCGGTCGCGAACAGGATGATGATCATCACCTGGTTTATGTCGCCGGCAAGCATCGTGAAGAGCGTCGTCGGTTCCGAGAACATCGCGTCGAGCGATTCGAAATAGTCGTTCCACAGCACCAGGACGACGACGATCGAAACGACGAGAACCTTGATCATCGACTTGCCGAACTCGACAAGGCCGGGCTTGCCGAACATCCGGCCGAGGCCCTTGATCAGGGAAAGCCGCGACATCTGCGGCCTGACCCGCTCGAGCACCGGGCTCGGCATGTTCTGCAGAACCGAGGCGGCGAGGCCGAAGAGCATCATCATCGCAAGCGCCGGGACCAGCAGCGCGGCCGCCTCCCAGGTCAGATGCCGGAAGAGCGCGATCACGTCGCCGGTCGTCACAAGGTTCCAGCCCTCGGGCTTCTCGAAGAGGTCCTTCAGCGATTCGGCCATGCGCGACATGCCGGACGGCAGGAAGAACACCAGATAGACATAGATCGCGACGGTGGAGGCAAAGACCGGGATCTCGCGCGCGAAGGGCGTATTGCCCTTCTCCGCGGCATCGCGAATCTTTTTCTCTGTCGGGTCTTCTGTTTTGCTGTCTTTATCCTGGTCGTCGGACAACCGCGGATCTCCTGCAAGGGCGGGCGCCGGTCTCCGGCCAGCCCGCGACTCGGCCCACAATGACGAATGCCCGAATCCCTGTTCGAGATTCGGGCCTCATCGGGACGCTCCGCCTCCGGGGCGGTCGTGTCAAGGCGTTCAGGCCGCGGCCTGTGCGCCTTCCGCTTTTTCCTTGAGCTGGATCTGGCCAGTCGCGGCAAGGCGAATGGCTTCCTGGGCGATTGACCGGCGGGCGATCGCGACTTCGCGCTGGTTGACGCCCTGATCGCCTGCGGCAAGGTCGGATTCGATCATGCGGCGCTGGCGTGCGCCGATCGAGGAGAGGACCGCCTCGCGCAGTTCCATCGACGCGCCACGCAGCGCGGCGGTGATGATGTCGCCGGAGACGTCGTTGAAGAGCGAGACGCGGCTCTTCTGCGGCATGAGCAGGAGGTCTTCGAAGAGGAAGATCTTCGGACGGACCTTCTTGGCCGATTCGGTGCTGATCGTTTCGAGCGAGGCGAGCAGCTGATCGACCTGCTTCTTCTCCATCTCGTTCATCAGTTCGGCGACCTTGTTCGAGCCGGGCGAGTTGGCCTCGGCTTCGAAGGCGTGGATCATCTCCATAACGCGCTTGTCGATGATGGCAGCAGCCTTCGGGCTGACTTCCTTCAGGTTGACCGTACGGTTGATAATGTCGGCGCGGTAGGCGTCCGGCACTTCCAGCAGGATCTTCGCGCCGAAGCTCGATGGCATCATCGAGAGCACATAGGCGATGGTCTGCGGATGCTCCTGCAGGAGGAACTTGCTGATGAAGATCGGATCGGCGTCCTGCAGGCGGTCCCAGATCGTCGTTTCGTAGGCCTGGAACGTCGTGCGCCGGCCGAGCAGGCCGTCGACCTCGTCGGGTGTCAGGCCTTCTTCCAGAATGCCCTCCATCATCTTGGCGTTGTCCATCAGGCCAGCGCCCTCGGTGAAGAGGTCTTCGAATTCGTTGACGAGTTCGATCAGTTCGTGGGGAGGGATAGCCCTGAGGTTCTGGGCCGCCGCGATGATCTGCTGCAACTCGCCCTGCGTGAAGAACTTCAGGAGTTTGCCCGCGACCGGCTTGCCCATCGCCAGAAGCACGGCAGCCGCCTTGTCCACCGGGGAGAGCGGTGCACCGACGGCCGTACTGCCGAAATTTTCGAAATCCATCATGGATTTATCCTCCTGAGACCGTCATCGGTATCAGATTTTGCGTGTACTCTTGACTTCGATGAGTTTGACCCCGAAGCGGGTGTCGTCGTTCTCGAGAACGGTGATTTCGCCGCGGCCGATGATGCGGCCATTGACCATGACCTCAACGGGCTCGCCGATCCGGCGCTCCAGCGCAATCGTCGCGCCTTCCGTCAGGTTCATCAGCCCGGAGACCTGCATCTTCGAGGAGCCGAGAACGATCTGCACCTCGATCGGGATATCCATGATGAGGTCGAGATTGGATTCCATCGCGCTGCCCGGACGCGATTCCATCTCGGTATCGCCACCGCCGCCGAAGTCATCGCTTCCGAAGTCGCCGCCGCCGAAATCCGAGCTTGCGCCGAAGTCCGTGGCGGTTTCCGTGGCCCCGCCGCCGAATTCGGCGCCGAAATCGCCGCCAAAGGCGGCCAGCGGATCGTCGGATGCGATATCCGCGCCGAAGTCGCCGCCCGGCGCATCGCTGGCCTTGTCTTTCTGCAGGACGCCGCGCAGGTCGTCGATCGCCTGTTCGAGTTCGGCGTCGTCCGCATTGATGCTCGACATCAGGTCGTCGGGATTGGGTGCTTTCTTCGGTGCCATGTGTCCACTATTCCATCTGAAACTTGCCTGAGGCGTGCCGACGGGCGCCGCTCCGTAGGTTTCTCATCCGACGATGTGCCGGAGGAGTTCGTCTTCCGAGCCATAGGTATCCTTGACGCGCACCGTATAGCGGGCGCCCGAGCGGCCGAACTCGCAGACATAGAGCTTCCGGCCGTTCGCGTTGACATCGACCCGGACGTCACTGGTTTCCATGAAGGGAATGACGTCGCCGACCTGCAGACGGCTGATCGTGCCGAGCGTGAGGTCCTCGAGGCGGATATGCGCCTCCAGGGTCACCTTGGACCGGCGAACCTGCTCGCCGAGCTGGTCGCTCCAGTCCTTGCGCGTTTTCGGCGGATTGGCCGGGCGCGGCGGGGCGATCGTCGATTTCAGCAGCACGACCTGCGGCACGACAAGGCTGAAGGTGGAAAGCACCGGCCCGATGCCGACCGCCATGTTGATCTGCGCCGCAAAGCCGGTTTCGACCTCTTCGTCCGCGGCCTTGCGCTCTTCTGCATTATAGGCAGGACCGATGACGGGTTCGTAGCTCTGGGTGCCGGCGACGGCTGTGCGGACGACGCCGGAAATCCGGTCGAAGACCATGGCCGCCACATCGAGTTCGATCCGGGACAGCGGCCGCGGTTCCGGCTCCTCGATGGTGTCGCTGACGGCGCCGAGCATGTTCTCGACGAGCGAGATGATGAAGGGGCTGTCGCAGAGAAGCGTGTAGTGATCGCTCCAGCCGCGCAGCGCGCAGTCGGTTACGGCCATCGCCCCGCCGAGCCCGCCGACGAGCTGGCCGTAGCGGCCGGTCTCGAAGCCGGCATAGGAAACGGCCACTTCGAAGCCGAGTTCGCTCATGAAGATGTCCGGCAGGAATTCCTGCAGCACCTCGCCGAGGCTCTCGCAGAGCTTCGAGATCGTCTCGCGATCCCCTAGCCGCCCCGTCAGCCGGGCAAGCACGATCGGATCGACAGCAGGAAGGGGAGCGGCCTGTTCATTCTTCATGGTCATCACGCCGCCTTCGATTCACCGCCGCCGCCAGGATTCATCATCTCCTGCTCGACCGCGTCGATCGACGGCCGTTCGTAGGAGGAGATGGTCTTGCGACCGTATTCAAGCGCCACCTGGGGCACCGACCCGTTCATGTAGGCGAGCAGCGTCTGCTTCACGATGATGTAGAGCCGGTTCTGCTTCTCGCGCACGACCTTGATGTTGGTGATGATCGGGGTGACGATCGAATAGGAGAGGAACACGCCGAGCAGGGTGCCGACGAGCGCCGCGGCGATCTTGCCGCCCAGCACTTCCGGGCTTTCGTTGATCGCGCCCATGGCCTTGATGACGCCGAGAACGGCCGCGACGATGCCGATGGCCGGGAAGGCGTCACCCATCGTGCTGAGCGCATGATAGGGTTTCATCTTGTCGCGGGTGATCGTCTGGATCTCCTCATCCATCAGCGCCTCGATCTCGTGGCTGCGGGCGTTGCCGATGATGATGAGGCGGACATAATCGCAGATGAAGGCCGTCAGTTCGCCGTTTGCGAGAACCGTCGGGGCGGACTGGAAGATCGTCGATTCGGCCGGGTTGTCGATATGGGCCTCGATCTCGTTGCGCGATTTCGTGCGCAGGTCGCGCATCAGGCTGTAGAGCACGCCGAGCGTATCCAGATAGTGGCGCTCCTTGGGAACCTTGTGCTTGAACGCTTCGACGAGCGCCTTTCCGGTCTCCTTGATGACCTTCATCGTGTTGGCGACGATGAAGCCGCCGATGCCGGCACCGCCGATGATCAGGAGCTCGAAAGGCTGGTTCAGCACCTCCATGTGCCCGCCCATGGCCATGTAGCCGCCAAGGACGCAGCCGAAGGTGATGATGAGACCGATGATGATGTTCATTTCGCGCACATGCCCCGACACAATTCTGACCGTTCCGGAATACGTGGCGAGCCTTGTGTGAGGCTGTAAGGCAGGCGCTTTAGCAGTGGTTTCGCGAGACAGGTTCGCACAAGCAATCCCGGTCAGGATCGCCTTAGACCATGGGGCGAAATGCGTGATGCGTGTTCCCGAATGACTCGAGGACGAGAAAACCGTGACGACCACCTATACCAGCTACAAATTGATCGCCGCCGATCTCGCGACGTCGCTGGAAAGGGTTGCCGAGCAGCCTGACGTCAAGCGCGAGACAGAATACTACCTCTCGAAGATCGGCGAGGTGAAGTCCATCGACGACTTCTTCGCCGACAGCCGTCTCTATAACTACGCGATGAAGGCGCATGGCCTTGAAGACATGGCCTATGCCAAGGCCTTCATGCGCAAGGTGCTGTCGGAAGGCGTCGATAATGACGATGCCTTCGCCAACAAGCTGTCCGACAGCCGCTACAAGGAACTGGTCGAGTCGCTGAATTTCGCCCGCCACGGCGAGGCGGCGACGTCCTTCGATGCCTCGCAGAAGGGCGTCGTCGACAAGTACAACCGCCAGACGCTCGAGGTGAATGCCGGCAACGACAATACCGGCGTCCGCCTGGCGCTTTATTTCGAGCGCATGGCCTCCTCGATCACCAGCGGCTATTCGATCATCGCGGATGACGCGATCTCCCAGGTGGTGCGGACGGCGCTTCAACTGCCCGACGAGTTCGTCGCGACCGACGTCGACCGGCAGTCGGAATATTACGAGGACGTTCTCGATATCGAGAGCTTCCAGGACCCGGTCGAGGTCGGCAAGTTCCTCGAGCGGTTCACCGCGATGTGGGAAGCGGCCAATCCGACCGGTTCCTACGATCCCCTCACGGCGTTCCAGTCGTCGAGCCTGACGGGCATTTCGACGGATTTGCTGATCTCGATCAACAATCTGAAACTCGGAGGCCGGTGACATGCAGTCAGGGCTTTATGTATCGCTGTCGTCCCAGATTGCACTGGAGCAGCGGCTGACGACGCTGGCGGACAACGTCGCGAATTCCACCACCGTTGGCTTCCGGGCAACGGAAGTGAAGTTCAACCAGGTCGTCGCCGATGCCAAGACGGCCGACGTCGCGTTCGTGTCCCAGGGCAACGAGTTCATCTCGACGCGGGCCGGCGGCCTGACCGAAACCGGCAACATGCTGGATTTCGCCATCAAGGGAAATGCGTGGTTCTCGGTGCAGACCCCGCAGGGGCCGACGCTCACCCGTGACGGCCGCTTCACGCTGACTGATGCCGGCGAGCTGGTAACGCTGAACGGCTATCCCGTTCTCGACGCCGGCGGCGCGCCGATCCAGATCGACGGCGAGCGCGGCCCGCTCGCGATCAGCGCCGACGGGCAGCTCAACCAGAACGACCAGCCGGTGGCGGCACTCGGCCTGTTCGAGGCAGACCTTTCGGCAGGCTTCGTGCGCGCCGGCAACAGCGGCATCATTCCCGCGGTCCAGGCCGAGCCGGTCATCGACCGCGTCGATGCCGGCGTCATCCAGGGCTATGTCGAGGAATCGAACGTCAATGCGATCGGCGAGATGACCCAGCTCATCACCGTCACGCGCGCCTTCGAGGCCATGACCTCGCTGATCAGGGATAGCGAGACGGCACTCAGCGAAGCGGTCAAGACGCTCGGAGGCAGCCGGTAAGGATCGATGACGACCATGGCCGCTGAAACGAAGACAAGCACGATCGGGGCCGAGGGCGCGCGCAAGCTGAACGCGCTCGCTGGCCTCGTGAAGCGTTATTCCAGCCCCGAGTTCTCCGTCGCCCATGGCGGCCATGTGCAGATGATCGCGGCGGGCAACTACACGGTCAGCGGCCTGTCGCGCCATGTCCGGCTCGGCGAGTTCGTCGCCCATCGCAGCCCCACCGGCATTCATCTCGGCGAGGTCGTCCGCGTCGAACCGGATACGGTCGTCGTCTGCCCGATCGAGCCGGGCGAGCCGATCGGCATCCATGATACCGTTATTCGCAAGGGCGCCTTCCGCATCGCGCCGACCAATGCCTGGTGCGGCCGGACGATCAATGCGCTCGGCGAGCCGATCGACGGGCGCGGGCCGCTGGTCCAGGGCGGGACGCGCCGCTCGATCTCAAACTCCGCGCCACCGTCGATGACCCGGCGCCGCGTCGAGAAGGGCTTTCAGACCGGCGTTCGGGCGATCGATATCTTCGCGCCGCTTTGTCTCGGACAGCGTCTCGGCATCTTCGCCGGTTCCGGCGTCGGCAAGTCGACGCTGCTCTCCATGCTCGCCCGCGCCGATGCCTTCGACCGGGTGGTGATCGCGCTCGTCGGCGAACGCGGCAGGGAAGTACGCGAATTCATCGAGGATACGCTCGGCGACAATCTTGCGAAATCGGTCGCCGTCGTCGCGACCAGCGACGAGAGCCCGATGCTGCGCAAGATGGCGCCGCTGACGGCGGTCACGATCGCCGAACACTATCGCGACCAGGGCGAGAACGTCCTCTTGATCGTCGACAGCGTGACCCGCTTCGCCCATGCGATCCGCGAGGTGGCGACGGCCTCCGGCGAGCCGCCGATCGCCCGCGGCTATCCGGCGTCGGTCTTTACCGAACTGCCGCGTCTCCTGGAGCGCGCCGGACCAGGCGCCGAGGGAACTGGCACCATCACCGCCATCCTGTCGATCCTGGTCGACGGCGACAATCACAACGATCCGATCGCCGACTCGACGCGCGGTATCCTGGACGGTCACATCGTGCTGGAACGCAGCCTCGCCGAAGAGGGACGCTATCCGCCGGTCAACCCGCTCTCGTCGATTTCGCGTCTCGCCCGCAAGGCCTGGACGCCGGATCAGGAAAAGCTCGTCGGCCGGCTGAAGTCGCTCATCCATCGCTACGAAGAGACGCGCGACCTGCGGCTGATCGGCGGCTATCGCCCCGGCAGCGACGCCGATCTCGACATGGCGATCAAGCAGGTGCCGGTGATCTACGAAGTCCTGAAACAGACGCCGAACGATCGGCCGGCCGCGGACGCCTTCGCCGACCTTGCGGTCGCGTTGCGCAATGCTCCCGGCAACCAGCCCGCTCCGCCGGCAAACTCCAAATCGCGAGGGTGACGATGACCGATTTCGACGCCGATAAACCCGTTGCACCGCTGAGACGAGCGGGCGGACCCCGCTACGGCATGACGGACAAGGCGCTGGCCGGCGCAGGTATTCTGCTCGCGATGATGGCCGCCTTCTTCCCGTGGTACGTCTTTCTCAATCCGGACAAGTTCTCGGTCCCGGCGCTCTGGGAAGGCAACACGCGCGACCTGCCGGAGACGGCGGCCCGCGAGGTGATGAGCGTTTCGCCTGCCGCCATGGTGGACGATGATTCCGAAGGTGCCGACGGCGGGCTCGATCCCCTTTCGACGGCAACCGTGCCCGGCGAGGGCGAGAAGAAGGCGCAGGGCCTGTCCGGTGACGCCGCCCTCAACCAGCCGCTGCCGGTCGCGACCGGCTTCCGTTTGATGCACGTGGCAAACGGGCGCGCGCTGATCGAGGATTCGAGCGGCATGTATATCGTGCGCGTCGGATCGATCCTGCCGGACAACAGTCGGCTCGCCACGCTGGAACAACGCGACGGCAAATGGGTCATCGTCACGTCGAACGGCGACGTCTACGAACGCAACTGATTTTGTCTTTCTATTGTGTCAGGTCGGGCGCCGCGGGTGCCCGGCCTGTTTTTGTTTTGGGCCGGCACCCGACAATCGCCGCAAGGACAAGTCCCACGCAAGATTAGGCTCGTAGGTTCCGGGTCAACAAGGATGGAGCTTGTCATGCAACCGATACAACTGTTCGAACTGGCATCCAAACAAGCCGAATGGCTTTCCGTGCGCCAGACAGTGGTTGCAGGCAACATCGCCAACGCCAATACGCCGGGCTACCGCGCCAAGGACGTGACGGCTTTCCAGTCCGTCCTGGAAAACACGGGCATCCGCATGGCGGCGACCCATCCCGCCCACCTCGTCGAAGCCAAGCTCAGCGGTGACGTCACCGAAGTGAAGCCGAACGAAGAGGTTGGCATCCAGGTATCCGGCAACTCTGTCGGGCTCGCGGAAGAGCTCATGAAAGAGGGCCAGGTCAAACGTGATTTCGAGTTGAATGCCGGCCTCGTCAAGGCCTTTCATCGCATGATGCTGATGACTGTCAGGAGATAAAAATGGATCCGCTCGTCGCCTCGCTCAAGGTCGCCGCGTCCGGCCTCGAGGCCCAGTCCACCCGTATTCGTATCGTATCGGAAAACCTGGCCAATGCCCGCTCGACGGGCGACACGCCGGGCGCCGATCCCTACAGGCGCAAGACCATCACCTTCGCAGCCGAGCTCGATCGCAAGAGCGGCGCCGCCCTTGTCGAGATCGAACGCCTCGGCGTCGATGAAAGCGACTTCACCGCCGAATTCGATCCGGGCAATCCGGCCGCGGATGAGAAGGGCATGGTCAAGCTGCCGAATGTCAACATGCTGGTCGAAATGGCCGACATGCGCGAAGCCAACCGCTCCTACGAAGCCAATCTGCAGAGCATCAAGCAATCGCGCGATCTGATCAGCGCCACCATCGACCTCCTGAGGGCATCGCAATGATTGAAAGCATTAAAAGCGTCAGCACGATCTTCACCGCCAACCCGCTGTCGGGCGTGACGGGCGAAAGCTCCACCAACGCGACCGGCGCTCTCACCGGCGGCGCAGAACCCTCGATGAGCTTCGCGAAGGTCATGGGCGACGTGACCCAGGACGCGATCGACACGCTCAAGCTCAGCGAGACCAAATCCTTCGAGGGAATTCAGGGCAAGGCTAGCACCCGCGAAGTCGTCGATGCCGTGATGAATGCCGAGCAGTCGCTCCAGACCGCGATCGCCATCCGCGACAAGGTCGTCACGGCCTATCTCGAAGTCGCCAGAATGCAGATCTGAAGGATCGTGAAATGAAAGCTCTCGCCATCGCCGCCACCGGCATGAACGCACAGCAGACCAATCTCGAGGTCATTGCGAACAACATCGCCAACATCAACACGACCGGCTTCAAGCGCGCCCGCGCCGAGTTCTCGGACCTGCTCTACCAGACCGAACGGGCACAGGGCGTGCCGAACCGGGCCAACCAGGCGATCATTCCGGAAGGCGCGATCATCGGCCTCGGCGTCAAGACGGCAGCCGTGCGCAACCTGCATCTCCAGGGCCAGTTGACCCAGACCGGCAACTCCTTCGACATGGCGCTCGTCGGCAAGGGCTGGTTCCAGATCGAGGCGCCTGACGGCACGACCCTCTATACCCGCGCCGGTGCGTTCAACACCAATGCCGAGGGCGAACTCGTCACCATCGACGGCTACACGGTCGTGCCGGGCATCAACGTTCCCGAAAACGCGACGGCGATCACCATCAGCCGGTCCGGCCAGGTCTTCGCCACGATCGGTGCCGAACAGCAGGAACTCGGGCAGCTGACGCTGGCGAACTTCGTCAACGAAGCGGGCCTCGAACCGCTCGGCGAGAACCTGTTCCGCGAAACGGCGGCCTCGGGTGCGGCGATCGTCGGCACGCCCGACGAGGAAGGCTTCGCCTATATCCAGCAGAACTACCTGGAATCGTCGAACGTCGATCCGGTCAAGGAAATCACCGATCTCATTTCCGCACAGCGCGCCTATGAGATGAACTCGAAGATCATCCAGGCTGCCGACGAGATGGCGGCCGTGGTCAGCAAGAACCTCAGATAACCGACAGGTGAGGGGGACATGATGTTTCGCCCGCATATCCATCGCATCGAACGCAAAGTCGCAACGCAGCGCAGGCCGCGTGCCGTCGTGCTGGCGGCTATCGTCGCATTGGCCGGCATCATGGGTGCGGGCCAAGCGCTCGCCGAAGTGCGCGTGGCGGTGGTGCCGAAGCGCATCATCTATCCGGGCGAACAACTGGCGGCGGCCCAGCTCGAAGAGGTCAAGGTCACCAACCCGAACCTGATGCCCGGCTACGCCCAGCGCATCGAAGCGATCAACGGGCTCATCACGAAGAAGACGCTGCTGCCGGGGCGCATCATTCTGGTCTCTGCACTGCGCGAACCCTATGCGGTGTCACGCGGCGCTGTCGTCCGGCTGATCTTCGAAAACGGTCCGCTGATGATCACCGCCTCCGGCACGCCCTTGCAGGATGCGGCGGTCGGCGAGCTGATCCGCGTCCGCAACACCGATTCCGGCGTGATCGTCGCCGGCACGGTCATGGAAGACGGCACCGTGCGGGTGGTGGCAAAATGATGTTCCGTTTCCTGTCTCGTTTCTGCGTCGCTCTTCTCGCGCTTTCGCTGGGTGCCGCGCCTGCCTTTTCAGCGGCGCGCATCAAGGATGTCGCCTCGCTTCAGGCGGGCCGCGACAACCAGCTCATCGGCTATGGTCTCATCGTCGGCCTGCAAGGGTCCGGCGACAGCTTGCGTTCGTCGCCGTTTACCGAACAGTCCCTGCGCGCCATGCTGCAGAACCTCGGCATTTCGACCCAGGGTGACGAATCCCGGTCGAAGAACATTGCCGCGGTTCTCGTGACCGCAACGCTTCCCCCTTTCGCAAGCCCCGGCAGCCGGATCGACGTGACGGTCGGCTCGCTCGGTGACGCGACCTCACTGCGGGGCGGCACGCTGGTCATGACCTCGCTGACAGGTGCCGACGGCCAGATCTACGCCGTCGCGCAGGGCTCCGTTGTCGTCACCGGCGTCACGGCGCAGGGCGATGCGGCGACGGTCCAGCAGGGTATCACCACGGCAGGACGCGTGCCGAACGGCGCCATCATCGAGCGTGAACTGCCGTCCCGCTTCAAGGATGCAGGCGAACTGATGCTCCAGCTTCGCAACCCGGATTTCTCGACGGCGGTCGGCATGGCGGAGGCCATCAATCGCTATGCGGCCGCCCAGTATGGCGCGCCGATCGCGGAAGCCCGCGATTCGCAGGCCGTCTATGTGGCAAAGCCGAAGATGGCAGACCTCGCGCGGCTGATGGCCGATATCGAGAACCTCGTGATCGAAACGGACACGCCGGCCAAGGTCGTCGTCAACGAACGCACCGGCACGATCGTCATCGGCCAGGACGTGCGCATCGCGCAGGTGGCGGTGAGCCACGGCACGCTGACGGTCCAGGTCACGGAAATGCCCAAGGTCATCCAGCCGGCACCGTTTTCCAAGGGCGTGACGGCCGTCGAGCCGAACACCGATATCCAGCTCATGCAGGAAGACGGCAAGGTGGCGGTTCTTGATGGTTCCAACCTGCGCTCGCTTGTCGCCGGCCTCAACAGCATCGGCGTCAAGCCGGACGGTATCATCTCCATCCTGCAAGGCATCAAGTCCGCGGGCGCACTCCAGGCAGAATTGGTGCTGCAATGACGAAGACCTTCCTTTCCATCGGCAATCGTCTCCTGCGCCGCGCCGGCCTGCCGCTCGTCGGCGCCGCGATGCTCGCCATTCCCGGCGCCTTCGCCGAAGAACGCCCTGTCATCATGACGAGCAAGGCCACGGCGGACGAGATTCGCGAGTTCTGCACGAACATCGCGGACGCCGCGCGCGACCAGCGTTACCTTCTGCAGAAGAAGGAACTGGAAGACCTCCAGAAGCAGATCGACGGCCGCATCGCGACGCTCGAGACGCGCCGGAACGAATACGAGGACTGGCTGAAGCGCCGGAACGACTTCCTGAAGGTGGCGGAAGACAGTCTCGTCGACATCTACAAGAACATGGCGGCCGATGCCGCTGCCGAGCAACTGGCTCTCATCCGCCCGGAAATCGCCTCGGCAATCGTCATGCGGCTCGCGCCGCGTGTCTCGGGCGCGATCCTTGCGGAAATGGAAGCCGAGAAGGCTGCGATGCTGACCGCGATCATTGCCAGTGCCAGCGATCCCAACACGTCGAAGGACCCGACATGAAGAAACTCGCCCTTGCCCTCATGGCCACGGCCACGTTGTCGGGTTGCTCGCAGGCGCTGCGCGAAGTCGGGCAGGCACCCGCGATGAGCCCGATCGGCACCGGCCTGCAATATGGCCAGACGCCGCAGATGGCGCTCTATCCGAAGCAGCCGCGCACGACGTCCACCGGCTATTCGATCTGGAGCGACCAGCAGTCCGCGCTCTTCAAGGATTCGCGCGCGATCAGCGTCGGCGACATCATGACCGTCAATATCAAGGTCAATGACCGCGCGAGCTTCGACAACGAGACCGAACGCAGCCGTACCAACAAGAGCGGGATCAACTTCGGCGCAAGCGCCAGCGACACCCACAAGGATATCGGCGCAAGCGGCGACCTGAGTTTCGGCTCCAGCACCGAGACGAAGGGCGACGGCTCGACGGCACGGTCCGAACGGCTCGAACTCCTTGTGGCGGCTGTCGTTACCGGCGTCCTCGAAAACGGCAACCTGGTGATCAGCGGATCGCAGGAAGTGCGGGTGAACCACGAGCTGCGCATCCTGAACGTCGCCGGCATCGTTCGGCCGCAGGATGTCAACGCGGACAACATGATCTCCTACGAGAAGATTGCGGAAGCGCGCATCTCCTACGGTGGCCGCGGCCGCCTGACGGAAGTGCAGCAGCCGCCCGTCGGCCAGCAGTTGATCGATCTCTTCTCGCCGATCTGATCCGCCCCAGCGACCGACGACCACCAGAACCAACGGATGACCAGCATGGCCGAGCTCGAAGAAGGCGCGACAGAGGAAAAGAAGAAGCCGTCGCTGGTGATCACGATCGCCATCGTCGCGGGTCTCAGCCTCGTCGCGGCCGGTGGCGGCTGGCTGGTCGGCAACATGATCGCGCCGCCGCCACCCGAACCGGTCGCGGAAGCGTCTGCAGCCGAAGGCGAACATGGCGGGGATGCGGAGGAGGTGCCGCATATCTCCACCGAGGCGCATGGTGTCGTGGCGCTCGAGCCGATCACCAGCAATCTCGCCTACCCGTCGGAGAACCTCGTGCGCATGGAAGTCGCCTTGATGTTCAAGGACGTTCCTGATGTGGCGCTCGCCGAGGCCATCCACCAGGACATCGTCGCCTATATGCGCACCGTCTCCCTTCAACAGGTTCAGGGACCGCGCGGCTTTCAATATCTGAGGGAAGACCTGCAGGAGCGGGTTGACCTCAGATCGGAAGGACGCGTAACCAACATCATGTTCCGAACCTTTGTGATCGAATGATTCGATTCCTTCTGACCTTCGTCGCCATGATGGCGATGACCGGTGTCGCAGCCGCCCAGCAGACGCCGGGCGACATTCTCAATGCGCCCATCGACGGTTCGGTCGCCTCCTGGATCATTCGCACGTTCGGGCTGATCACGGTCCTGTCCGTCGCGCCCGGCATCCTGATCATGGTGACGAGCTTTCCGCGCTTCATCATCGCCTTCGCCATTCTGCGCTCCGGCATGGGGCTCGCGACGACGCCGTCGAACATGATCCTCGTCAGCCTCGCGCTCTTCATGACCTTCTACGTCATGGCGCCGACCTTCGATCGCGCCTGGGACCAGGGCGTCGAGCCGCTGATCGCCAACCAGATCACCGAAATCGAGGCGGCCCAGCGCATTGCCCAGCCGTTTCGCGAGTTCATGACGGCCAATACCCGCGACAAGGATATCGAGCTTTTCATATCGCTTGCGGAAGAACGCGGGCAGACCGTCGTCACGGAGGGCGTGGTCGACCTGCGCGTCGTCATTCCGGCCTTCATGATTTCGGAAATCCGGCGCGGCTTCGAGATCGGCTTCCTTGTCGTTCTCCCCTTCCTGGTCATCGACCTCATCGTCGCCACCATCACCATGGCCATGGGCATGATGATGCTGCCGCCGACATCGA
>CAMPIK010000001.1 GCA_946886325.1 uncultured Shinella sp. | reverse complement strand
ATCCTCACCCTCTTCCGTTAATCGGCAGGGTAGCGAAGGGCGGCTCGTCCGCCCTTCATCCGGCAATCGATCTTCCGACTTTGAGAAGCCGCACCTCGCAAGGGGTGCGGTTTTTCGCGTTTCACGGGCTGAATTCCTCGACAGGCTCGTATGGCCAGATCTGGCTTGTAAATCTTTACGCTTTCTTTATCATTCTTAATGATTTGCTAACGGCGTTAACCTTTCGTTAACCATTCGCCGTTAACCAATCGTTAAGAACGATGGACTGTCACCCAGGGCAAAATCGGTGACAGAGCGCATGACGCCAGTTCCACGTTACCGGTTCTCCCACTCCGGCATGTCCCGAAAGCCTCCGATGGGGACCGTTCTCTATGACCAGCATTTTGACCAATGCGGCCGCTATGGCTGCCCTCCAGACCCTGCGATCGATCGACCGCGACCTCGAGACGACGCAGGCGCGCGTCTCCTCCGGCCTGCGCGTCGAAACGGCGGCCGACAACGCCGCCTACTGGTCGATCGCAACCACCATGCGCTCGGACAACCGGGCGCTTTCGACGGTGCAGGACGCCCTCGGCCTCGGCGCGGCAAAGGTGGATACCGCCTATACGGCGCTGAACAACGTCATCGACGTGCTGAGCGAGATCAAGGCGAAGCTTGTTGCGGCCCGCGAGCCGGGTGTCGACAAGGAAAAGATCAACGACGAACTCAAGGAGTTCAAGAACCAGCTCGTCTCGTCCACGGAGTCCGCTTCGTTCTCGGGCGAAAACTGGCTCTACAACGACGATGCCGCCGCCGCCGGCACCAAGTCCGTGGTCGCCTCCTTCGTTCGAAGCGCCAACGGAACCGTTTCCGTTGCCACGCTCGACTTCGACACATCGCAGTCGATCCTCGTCGATACGGAAGATGCGAGCCGCGGCATCCTGACGGCCGACGTCGACGCAGACCAGTTGACGGACACGCCGACCGGCACGCCACGGCTTTATTATTTGGTCGATGCGGGTTCGACGACACCGGCCGCGGGCGCGCCGATCGAACTCACCGATGCGACGACCGACGAAGAAATCGACGACATGATCAGCGCCGTCGACAATATCCTGAGCACGCTGACCGACACCGCTTCGACCCTTGGCGCCATTACCACGCGCATCGAGATGCAGGAGAACTTCGTCGCGACGCTGACGGATGTGATCGACAAGGGCGTCGGCCGTCTCGTCGATGCCGACATGAACGAGGAATCGACCCGTCTGAAGGCGCTCCAGACCCAGCAGCAGCTCGGCATCCAGTCGCTGTCGATCGCCAATACCAACTCGGAAAACATCCTTCAGCTCTTCCGTCAGTAAGAGCCCTGAGACATCGCCTTCCACCGGGACCCGGTCATAGGCCCGGTGGCGAATGTTGGGCCGCACGATTTGCCCTGGTGCGGCCCAACACCTTCATCCTCGCACAAGTTTGACGCCCTAGTTTCGAGACCGCAGTCGTGACGATTGCGTGCCGGCGCGACCGGCAAACGAGCCCAGGGGAGATATCAAGCGGTGTCCGTAGCAGCACAAGTCAATCGAACCGGCATGACCGTTCCGGAATGGAACGGGAGCAGCCCGGTGCGCCCAGGGGCCGAAACCGGCCGGGAGCGTCGATGATGAGCGTTCAACTGGCCCGCTACCTCAAGGATTTCAGTGCACCCCAGCGCCGTCCCATGCGCTTCGAGCAAACGCCCTTTGCGGCGGATACGACATTTGCCTCGCCCGATCAGGTCGAGCCCGTCATCGCGGGGCCGCAGGTCGATGTGGAGGCGGAGCGTGCCGAAGCCTTCGCCGAAGGGCGGGCCGAGGCGGAGGCGGAGATGAGCGAGCGCCACAGCCGGGAAATCGCCGAGCTCGAAGCCCGGCACAAGCAGGCGATGGATGAGGCGCGTGCGCAATACGAGGACAAGTTTGCGGCAGAGATTGCCGATCAGTTTTCGAAGATGACGGCGTTGCTTGCCGATCTCGTGGCGAGCCAGACCGCGCATGTCCTGACGCCCGTCATGGACGACGTCCTGGCGGAGAAGGCGGTCGCCGATCTCGCCGTCATGGTCCGGAGCGGGCTGCAGGCCGGTGAGGGGCTTTCCGTCACGGTCAAGGGTCCGAAACGGCTCTTCGATCTGCTGAAGGCCCGGTTCGAGGAAAACACGCCGGTCTTCCGGCATGAAGAGGCAGACGATCTCGACCTCACGGTCGAGTTCGGCGAGACGGTTCTGGTGACGCGCATGGCGGCCTGGGCCGATACGGTCCGGAAGGTACTGGCATGAGTGACGGCGACAACCACCACCACGGCAAGAACGAGATCATCATCATCAAGCGCCACGGCGATCACGAGGGCGACCACCACTCGGCCGCCTGGAAGATCGCCTATGCCGACTTCATGACCGCGATGATGGCGTTCTTCCTCGTCATGTGGCTGGTCAATGCCGCCAATGAAGAGACCAAGGCGTCGATCGCCTCCTATTTCAATCCGATCAAGCTGACGGATGACAAGCCTGCCGACAAGTCGGTCGAAAAGCCCGGCAAGGATGCCGAAGGCGAGAACACCCAGGACAAGTCGAAGGAACAGGGCGACAAGCAGGCGGCCGGCAACGGCGCCGAGATGGGACGCGACCAGAGCGCGACCGCGGGCGAAGAGACGAAATATTCCGAGGCCAATTTCTTCGAGAATCCCTATTCCGTCCTGTCCGAAATCGCGCAGGAAGTCGGCCAGCAGGCGAACGTGAGCGCCAAGGGCGAGGGCGGCGCCGATGTCTCGGGGCCTGCGACAGGCGCCGATGGCGGCGAAGCCTATCGCGACCCGTTCGATCCTGATTTCTGGACGCAGCAGGTACAGATCACCCAGGCGACGGATGCGGCCCAAGACGCCGCTGCCGAGGAGAGTGCCGACAAGGCTGCCGCCGAGACAAAGGACCAGCAGGTCGCCGCGGCCGATGCCAAGCCGTCCGAGACCGACAAGGCCGACGAAAAGCCGGTTAGTCCCGAAGAGGCGAAGCTTCAGAAGGAGCAGAAGGAGGCCGAAGACCTGAAGGCTGCCATCGCCAAGGACATCGGTTCGCTCGGCAAACTCGCGGAAGGGCTGACCGTGACCCCGGCCGAAGGCGGGCTGCTCGTCAGCCTGACCGACCAGTTGAACACGCCGATGTTCAATGTCGGCTCGGCGCTTCCGAAAAAGGAAATGGTCGTCGCCATGGAAAAGATCGGCAAGATCCTTGCCGGTCGCAAGGGCGCTATCGCGATCCGGGGACATACCGATGGAAGGCCCTTCAAGGGCGAAGGCAACGACAACTGGCGGCTCTCCATGTCCCGCGCGCAGAGCGCCTATTACATGCTCGTGCGCGGCGGCCTCGACGAGACCCGCATCAGCCAGGTCAGCGGCTTTGCGGACCGTCGGCTGAAGGTGCCGGAAGATCCGTTTGCGGACGTCAATCGCCGTATCGAGATCCTGATCCAGTCGGAGGAAGGTTGATCGCGATGAAGCGCATCCGGCGTCTGCACACGATCGGCATTCTTGCGGCGGGCCTCTTCGCCGCATTTCCGTCGCGCGCGGAAAATCCGGATGACCTGGCGCCCTACAAGATGATCCGGTCGCTGCAATACGTGCAGGATACGGTCGTGCTGGGCGATCATTCCGCCATGGAGATGCAGCGCTTCCTTCTCGGAACGATCGACGACAGGCTGAGAACTGCGCCGGTCTCGATTTTCGACGACCCGCGCAATGTCGATGCGGCCATGGTCTATGCGATGAGCGGCGGCAATCCGCAGACGCTCGACATGCTGGCCGAGCGCGATGTGAACGGCCATTTCGACACGCGCATCACGGATGCGCTGCGCAATTACCTGAGCGGGCGTGGCACGACCAATGCCAAATCGCTCGCCGAGGCCTTTCCGGAATACAAGAATTCGCGGATCGGTCCCTATCTGGCACTGATCTCGGCAAACTCGGTCATCCGCAAGGACCCCTCGCTTGCGCTCACCTATTTCGACTGGGCGCGGCTGACCGCACCCGGGACGATCGTCGAGGAAGCGGCTCTGCGGCGATCGATCTACATTTCCACGGAGAATGGCTGGGTCGACAAGGGCGTGTCCTATTCCAGTCGCTATGCCCGGCGCTTCCTGCGCTCGCCCTATGCCAGCCAGTTCGCCGATCTCTTCGTCAAGCTTTCGGTCGATAATTTCGACAAGATGAAGGAAGACGACATTCTTGAAATTCTGTCCTTCATGGACAGGCCCCGGCAGCGGGAAGTCTATCTGCGGATGGCGCGACTATCGGCAATATCCGGCAAGAACCGGCTCGCGACGCTGGCGGCCGACCGGGCGCAGGCGCTCTCCGGCGATGGCGAGACGGTGCCCAAGGCTCTGGCCGACCTCTACTCGGGCCTTGCATCCGTGCCGTCCGCAGATGTCGGCGCGGCAATGCAGGCGATCATGGCCATCCCGGACGAGAACCTCTCCGTCAAGGATCGCGCCTTGAAGGAAGCCGCGCGCGTCGTCGCGGAAGAAGTCCTGCGCGTGCCGGTGCTCGTCGAAGAGAAGGCCCCGGCTGAGGTCGAGCAGACCGAGGTGGCCAAGTCACCGCCTGTCCTGCCGGCAGAAGAGATGTCGGAAGACGACCGCATGAACCCGCTGGCGGGCGGAGAGACGCCCGAAGTCGCCGCCGAGGCGGCAGCCGAACCGACAAAAGAAGAAACCGAAACTAGCGCGAGCGGGGTCGATCCGGCCTTCGACAACTTCGTTGCCACCGGCAAGTCGAAGCTCGAAGCGATCGATAGCCTCCTTGAAGGAGAAGGCAGTTGAGCAGCATCGACAATGGGGTGATGGGTCTGATCGGCGGAAATCCGCAGGTCGCGAAGGGCAAGGCCGGCGAAGCCAATTCCGACGGCAAGAGTCTCGCGAGAAGCTCCGAGTTTTCCGAGGCCTATGCGAGCATCGCCGGAAAGTCAGGCGACCAGTCTGCGTACAAATTCAAGGCACGCGCGGCGGATGAAGGCGGGCAGGGCGAGGAGAAGGACGGTTCGGATTCATCGAGCCGGCTGCAGCTTTCCCGCTTCGCGACGGGCGAGCGGTCGTCGTTGAACGGGCGCTCGATCGCACTCGAAAGCAAATCGCAGCCGACGCCGGAAGATGTCGAGGTGCTGCCATCGGATAGCGGCGCGTCAGAACAGTCTGGCGAGGTGTTGCTCGGCGATGCTGACGGCATTGCGGAGCACGCAACCAGGAACGGCGCGGTCAAGTCCTCCGCGGCAGCCGGCAGGATTGCGCGGACCGATACCGATCCAAATGCCGAGAAGGTTTCGGAAGGCGACGCGACGGATGAAGCCGGCTCGACGGAAAGCGCCGATGTCGGCGTCCTCCTCTCGCTTCTCGCAGGCGCAGGAAACGACCAGGGCCAGACGATTGCTGTGGCCGCCCATGCCGAGACCGGCACGAAGCGGACTTCCGGCGTCAATTCCAATGAAAAGCGGACGGACGGCCGGAAGGACGGCAACGGAGTTGCGGCCGCCGACAAGGCGTCCCATCTGGCCGCGGCTGACACGGCGGCAGGCGCCGAGATGGCGGAGGCCGATGCGGATGCGTCGGACGCCGACCAACTGTTCAGGCTCATCCGGGCCGACGGCAAGGGCCGCGAGGTGGAATTGAGCATCGGTCGCGGCGGCGAAGGTGCGGCTGCCAACGATACAGCCAAGGCTTCACGGGTCGAGACCGTGACCGTCCTCGATGCGCGGCGCTATATCGGCCTCGCCGACGTCGGCAATTCCGCAGCGGTGACGGCCGCGATCAAGCAGGATCCCGAATGGGCCTCCTCGCTGACGGCTGCGTCGGCGAAGCTCGACGGTGAACATGCGGCGACCGGCAAGGTCGTCAACACGCTGAAGATCCAGATGCAGCCGATCGATCTCGGTTCCGTGACGGCCACCCTTCGCCTTAACGGGGACGAGCTCGTCGTCAGCCTTCAGGTGGAAACCGGCGAAGCCTACAGGCAACTGTCCGACGACAAGGACCAGATCGTGAAGGCGCTGCGCGGCCATGGCTTTGCCGTGGACCAGGTGAGCGTCCAGCTCTCTCCCCAGGTCGATCGCTCGGCCAATACGGGCCAGGGCGGCGCGCAGCCGCAGTTCGGCGGACAGCAGCAGACGCATGAAGGCGGGAATGGCAGGCAGGGCGGCGGACAGCAGGGTGCCGGTGACTGGAACGGCTTTGCCAGCGGCGAAGGATTGGGTAATGAGCAGGTTTCGTCGGGCAACGGTATCGCTGGCACTCAGTCTGGTCGCACTGGCGGCGTTTACCTCTGACGCCACGGCGTCGGCGGGAAGCTGCGAACGCGAAATCCTTTCGGCGGCCGCCAAATATGGCGTGCCGGCGGGCATCCTCTATTCCGTCGGCCTGACGGAGACGGGCCGAAAGGGTTCGCTCCAGCCCTATGCGCTCAACATCGAGGGCAAGGCGGTCTTTGCCGGCAGCGCGAGCGAGGCTTTGCAGGAATTCGACGCGGCTCGCGCGCGCGGCGCGAAGCTGATCGACATGGGATGCATGCAGATCAACCATCACTTCCATGGCAAGGAGTTCCCGTCACCGGCGGAGATGCTCAATCCACGGCGCAATGTCGACTACGCCGCGCGCTTCCTCGCGAACCTCCACGCGCGGCACGAGACCTGGACGATGGCGGTCGCGCGGTATCATGCAGGACCCAACAACGACCCTGCGCAGAAGCGTTACGTCTGCCGCGTGATCGCAAACCTGGTCGCGACGGGCTATGGACAGTGGACGCAAAACGCCAAAACCTTCTGTCGTTGATACATCTTTTGATTGTTATTTAGCCAAATTTGCGGGAGTCCCGCAATGTGGCGAGAATGCGCAGGCATTTGGGCAGGCAAGGCGCATCGTTAACCTTTGTTAACTTTTCCACTGAATTTTAGTGTTCATACGGGTCGCTAACCACTATATGTAGACCAAATCGGCACAGAAGTCTTAATCAATTATTAAAAGGCCACCACGATTTCATCTAGTTGCCGCCGATTCGCACGATTCGTACCACTGTCCCATCGAGGCACCACACTGATTCGGAGGCGGACGAATGATCGTAGTGGTTGATGAGCGTGAGCTCGTGAAAGACGGATACACTTCTCTCTTTGGGCGCGAAGGCGTACCTTCAACGGGTTTCGACCCGCGGGAGTTCGGCGAGTGGGTTAACACCGCGGCCGATACGGATATCGATGCGGTCGAGGCGTTCCTGATCGGTCAGGGACAGCAGATGATGGACCTGCCGCGGGCAATCCGCGATCGGTCCCAGGCGCCGGTGATCGCAGTGAGCGACACCCCGTCGCTTGAAACGACGCTGGCCTTCTTCGATTGCGGCGTGGACGACGTGGTGCGCAAGCCGGTCCATCCCCGTGAAATCCTGGCCCGGGCCGCGGCGATCCGCCGGCGCCTGAAGGCCCTGGTGAACCACACCGACATCGGCCCGATTCGGGTGTTCTCGGACGGTCGCGACCCGGAGATCAACGGCGACGTTTTCGCCCTGCCGCGCCGCGAGCGCCGCATTCTCGAATACCTGGTCGCCAACCGCGGCCGTCGCCTCTCCAAGTCGCAGATATTCAATGCGATTTACGGGATTTTCGACGAGGACGTCGAAGAGAACGTGGTGGAAAGCCACATCAGCAAACTCAGGAAAAAACTGCGCAAGAAGCTCGGGTTCGACCCGATCGATTCCAAGCGCTTCCTGGGCTACTGCATCGACTGGAACTGACGAAAAGGGGCGCTTCGGCGCCCCTCGCAATTTCATCCGGAGCGGACCGGATGAGACAGCTTCACGCAAGGCCCACCCCCTAGGCTGGGACGAGATCAAAACGAGGAATTGCCATGAGTCTCTACGGAACGATGAGAACCGGTGTTTCGGGCATGAACGCACAGGCCAACCGCCTGAGCACCGTGGCCGACAACATCGCAAACGCGAACACGACGGGCTACAAGAAGGCTTCGACGCAGTTTTCGTCCCTCATCCTGCCGTCGACCGGTGGCGCCTACAATTCGGGTGGCGTGAACACCGACGTGCGGTATTCGATTTCCGCCCAGGGCACCTTCACCTACACGACCTCGGCGACGGACCTCGCGATCAACGGCGAAGGCTTCTTCATCGTCAAGGGCACCGACGGCATCGAATACCTGACCCGTGCCGGCGCCTTCACGCCGCTCGACGACGGCACGCTGCGCAATACTGCCGGCTTTACCCTCATGGGCTACGAGTATTCCTCGACCGATGACCCGACAATCGTCGTCAACGGTTTCGACGGATTGCAGGAAATCAACCTGTCTTCCGGCTCGCTGAGCGCCACGGGTTCCGAAACCGGCCAGCTCGACGTCAACCTGCCGTCGAACGAGGCTGTCGGCTATACCAAGTCGACGTCGCTCGTCGCTTACGACAGCCAGGGCAACACCCGTCTGCTCGAATTCAACTACGAGAAGACCGCGGACAATGAGTGGGAAGTCGAGGTGACCTATGACGGCACGTCGATCGCCGGTCCGATTGCCATGGAATTCGACGCCGACGGCGTTCTGATCGCACCCGCACCGCCTACCATCACCACGACGGCACAGACGATCAACGGCGCGGAACTCGGTGCCCTCGAAATCGGCATCGGCGGTTCGACCCAGCTCGCATCCGACTTCGACGTCTCGGACGGCAAGATCGACGGCAACGCGGCCAGCAAGGTCTCCGGCTACGAGATCAGCGAAGAAGGCATCGTCTATCTCAAGTACGACAACGGCGAACTGGAACCGAAATATCGCCTGGCGATGGCCTCGGTTCAGAGCCCGGACAACCTCAACCCGCTGCCGGGCAACGTCTACTCGCAGAGCAACGATTCCGGCGTCATCGTCATGGGTTATGCCGGCACCAACGGCTACGGCAGCATCGTCTCCGGCGCGCTGGAAGATTCGAACGTCGATATTGCCGAGGAACTCACCAGCATGATCGAGTCCCAGCGCAACTACACGGCCAACTCCAAGGTCTTCCAGACGGGTTCGGAACTCATGGAAGTCCTCGTGAACCTGAAGCGGTAATCGCTCGGGTTCCCAACGTAAACAGTAGGTAGATACGATGTCGCTTTCTACGGCAATGAAGACTGCACAGTCGAGCTTCACCAACACGGCCCTTCAAACGGCCGTCGCGTCGAAGAACATTGCCAATGCCAGCAACGTCAACTATGCCCGGCGCGCGGCGATGCTTTCGACCGCCGCGTCCGGCGCAACCGTCGTCGAGACGCAGCGCGCGCAGAACGAGGCGCTGCAGAAGCAGAACCTGCTCAGCATCTCCAAGTCCTACGCGCAGGAAACGGTTCTCGCCGGTACCGAGCGTCTGAAGACGATGCTCGGCGGCGACGAATACGAGCTTTCCGTTTCGACCTATCTCTCGGTGCTGCGCGACAATCTCCAGACGTTCGCCGACAAGCCGAGCGAAGCCTCGCTCGCCGAGACGGTGATCGCCAATGCGGTCGATGTCGCCAACGCGCTGAACAGCCAGACGCAGGCGGTTCAGGAAATGCGCGCCGAGGCGGACGCCGACATCGAGCTGGCGGTCGAGGAACTGAACCGGCTGCTGTCCGAGTTCGAGACATACAACAACCAGGTCAAGTCGGGCACGGCGGCCGGCCGCGACGTCAACGACGCCCTCGACCAGCGCGACAAGCTGCTCGGCGAGATCTCCGCGATCATCGGCGTCAGCAGCCTGACCCGAACCAACAACGACATGGTGCTCTACACCAGCGACGGCACGGTGCTCTTCGAGACCATGCCGCGCGAGGTGACCTTCACACCGACCTCGACCTTTACCGCGACCGTCGTCGGCAACGGCATCTTTGTCGAAGGCGTGGCGGTCGATACGGGTTCAGGCGGCAACACCGACGCCCAGGGCACCCTCTCGGCGCTCCTGCAGATTCGCGACGACATCGCTCCCACTTTCCAGAACCAGCTCGACGAACTGTCGCGCGGCCTCATCTCCATGTTCGAGGATGGCGGCCAGCCCGGTCTCTTCACCTGGATGGATGGTGCTACGGAATCGACCGTCGTTCCTGCCACGATGACCACGGGTCTTGCCGGCGTCATCATGGTCAATCCGGATGTCATCACCGCTGCGGGCGGCGATCCGATGCTTCTGCGCGACGGCATCAATGTCGACCAGAACCCGGACGAGAATGCCAGCTTCTCCGACCTGCTCGACGGCTATGCCGCCGCCTTCGAAACGACGATGACCTTCGACGTCTCGACGGGCCTGGATACGTCCATCGGCATCCTGAGCTTTGCAACGGCCTCGGTCGGCTGGGTCGAGCAGTTGCGCAGTTCGGCGACGACGGCGAGCAGCGACAAGTCCGCTCTCCTGACCCGGACGCAGGAAGCATTGCTCAACGTCACGGCCGTCAGCCTGGACGAGGAACTGGCACTGCTGCTCGATCTGGAGCAGTCCTACAAGGCATCCGCGAAGCTTGTCGCGGCCGTCGACGAGATGATGACCGCGCTTCTGACAGCGGCAGGATAAGTTATGAAAACTTCCTTCGTATCAAATCTGACAATCCAGAACTCGATGCTGCAAACCATCGCCAAGGCTCAGCAGGAAATGCTGAAGCTGGAGGAGGAGACGGTCACCGGCCGTCACGCGGACATCGGCGTTACGCTCGGCGCCAAGACGGCGCGAACGCTCAACCTGCACCGCGATCTGCAGCGCATGGAATCCCTGCTGAGCACGAACGCGCTCACGACGCAGCGCCTCGCCGCCTCGCAGGAATCGCTCGGTCTGATGTCGGAAGCGGCGAACTCCATTCTCGAAGACCTGCTGACCTTTTCCGGCACGGAATCGCAGGATCAGCTCGACCTCGCCAAGGAGAGCTTCGGCGACTCGATTTCCATGTTCACGGCCGCCGTCAACACGTCCTTCAGCGGCGAATATCTCTTCGCCGGCATCAATTCCGATGTGATGCCCGTGGCCGACTATCTCGATGACGCCGGTTCCGCTGCCAAGACGGCATTCGACGCGGCATTCCTCGCCCATTTCGGGTTCGACCAGACCGATCCGCTGACGGAGACGATCACCGAGGCGGACATGGCGACGTTCCTGTCCGATCTGGAAACGTCCTTCATGGGCGCCGACTGGACGACCGATTGGTCCAGCGCCTCGGACCAGAACCTTTCGAGCCGCATCAGCAATTCGGAAGTCGTGCAGAGTTCGACGAATGCCAATGCGGACGGGATGCGCAAGTTCGCGCTCGGTGCCGTCATCGGCTACGAGATCATGAACCTCAACCTGACCGACGCCACGCGCAAGACCGTCAGCGATACCGCCACGCAATATATCAGCCAGGCGATTACCGGCATCGATGCCGAGCGCAGCCGGCTCGGTATCTCGGAGGCGCGCGTGACGCAGGCGAACAACTCGCTGGAAGCGCAGGCGACGATCCTCTCCACGAGCATCAACAATCTCGAAGCCGTGGATACCAACGAAGCGGCGAGCCGCATGCTGACACTCGAGTCGCAGCTGTCGCTTGCCTACACGCTGACCTCGCGAATTCAGAATTTGAGCCTAGTCAACTACCTCTGAGGTTTCAGAGGCACCGGACAAACATGAAGGGTGTCTGAATGTACCAGTTCTCTTATGTCGAGATCATGGAGGATGGCGTCGCAACGTCCAGGAACCGCGAACGCCAGGTTCTCGACCGCTCGATTGCGCTGCTGGAGGCAGCCAAACGAAGCGAAACATACGGAAAAGATGCGATCGAAGCAGTCTATTTCACCCGGCGCGTCTGGATCCGGTTCATTGAAGACCTCAACGACCCGGAAAACCAGCTCGAACAGGAGCTGCGCGCCAATCTCATTTCGATCGCCATATGGATATTGGGGGAGACCGAACGCATCAGAAAGCGTGAGTCCAACAATTTCCAGGGGATCATCGACATCACAACCATCATCAGGGATGGCATAAAATGAAAAGTACGCTGCGTATTTCACTGAAATCGGGTGAGCGCATCTTCGTCAACGGCGCGGTGCTGAGGGTCGATCGCAAGGTCGCTCTGGAATTCCTGAACGACGTGACGTTTCTGCTCGAAAATCACGTCCTTCAGCCGGAACAGGCAACGACGCCGCTGCGCCAGCTCTATTTCATCGCGCAGATGATCCTGATCAACCCGGAAGGTGCCGAGCAATCGACGGCGATGTTCCGCAAGTCGGTGATCATGCTTCTCGCCTGCTTCAAGAATGAAGAAGTGCTTGCCGAGCTGAAGCGGGTCGATGGGCTGGTGACGCAGGGCAGGGCTTTCGACGCCCTGAAGGCGATCCGGGCGCTTTATGCCGTCGAGGACCGCATTCTCAACAACCGCGAGATGACGCCGGCGACGGTCGAGCATATTCGCAAGGAGATAGCGCTATGGTAACGCCGGTATCCGCCACATCGACGACCACGGACACCTCCTATACGCCGAATGTGAGCGCGACCGAGTCCAACAGCGATTCCAAGGACGCGACGCTGAACTACGAGAGCTTCCTGAAGCTGCTCGTGGCGCAGCTGAAGAACCAGGATCCGACAGAACCGATGGACGCCACCGCGCAGATGGCGCAGCTTGCGACCTTCTCGCAGGTCGAGCAGACCATCAAGACGAACAGCAATCTCGAGAGCCTCCTGCAGCGCACGTCACTGCAGGAAGCGGACTCCGTCATCGGACGCACCGTCACCAGCGAAGACGGCAAGATTACTGGTGTCGTCAAGGAAGTCACGCTATACACCGACGGTATCGTCGCGACGCTCGATTCGGGTGAGAAACTCGTCATCGGCCCCGGCGTGAAGGTCACCGACACGGTGACGGATACGACGACCGACGAGAGCTGACCTTCGACAACCGTGCTCATGAAGAGTGAACGTGCATGAATGAGGCAGATGCCCTCGATATCGCGCAGGCCGCTATCTGGACCGTGATCGTCGCATCCGGTCCGGCGGTCCTTGCCGCGATGATCGTCGGCGTCTCCATCGCCTTCATCCAGGCCCTGACGCAGGTTCAGGAAATCACCCTGACCTTCGTGCCGAAAATTCTGGCGATCATGGTCACGGTCGCCATTTCCGCGCCGTTCATCGGCGCCCAGATATCGATCTTCAGCGATATCGTCTTTTCCCGCATCGAGACGGGATTCTAGCCGCGACGGGCCTTGCTGCCACCTTCGCGCAAGCTTCAGCCATTAGACCGGATGTCAGTATGGGCGGTTCTTGCGAGCCGCTACCTCTCATGACGAGACGGGAAGTCTGATGGCGCAGGTACCAGCACTTACAATTCCGAAGGTTAGCCCGAGCAGTCGCGACATTTTCTTCGCGATGGGCATCGTTGCCATCCTGTCGATCCTGTTCCTGCCGATACCGGTCTTCCTCATCGACATGGGGCTCGCTTTCTCGATCGCCCTGTCGGTGCTGATCCTGATGGTGTCCCTCTGGATCCAGCGGCCGCTCGATTTCTCGTCCTTCCCGACGATCCTTCTCATCGCCACGATGATCCGGCTTGCGCTCAATATCGCAACGACGCGCGTGATCCTGTCGCACGGCCACCAGGGGCATGATGCCGCGGGCGGCGTGATCGCCGGTTTCGCCAATCTCGTGATGTCGGGTGACTTCGTCATCGGTCTGATCGTCTTCCTCATCCTCATCACGGTCAATTTCATCGTCATCACCAAGGGCGCGACGCGCATCGCCGAAGTCGGCGCACGCTTCACCCTCGACGCCATTCCCGGCAAGCAGATGTCGATCGACGCCGACCTGTCGGCCGGCCTCATCGACGAGAAGGAGGCGCAGCGGCGCCGGCGCGAGCTCGAGGATGAAAGCTCCTTCTTCGGCTCGATGGACGGTGCGTCGAAATTCGTGCGCGGCGATGCGATTGCCGGCCTGATCATCACCGCGATCAACGTCTTCGGCGGCATCATCATCGGCTATTTCCGCCACGACATGCAGATCGGGGAAGCCGCCGACGTCTTCGTGAAACTGTCCGTCGGTGACGGTGTCGTCTCGCAGATTCCGGCGCTTATCGTGTCGCTCGCTGCCGGCCTGCTCGTGTCGCGCGGCAGCGCACCGGGCTCGACGGACCAGGCGGTCGTCAACCAGTTGAGCGGCTATCCGCGTGCACTGATGGTGGCGGCCGGGCTGATGTTCCTGCTCGCGATCATGCCGGGCCTGCCGTTCATTCCCTTCGTCGCCCTTGGCGGTGTCATGGCCTTCGGTGGCTGGATCATCCCGCGGCGCCTGGCGGAAGAAAACAAGGCGAAGCGCGACCAGGAAGAGAAGAAGGTCCAGCAGTCGAAGGATCAGGAGAAGGATTCGGTCAAGTCGATGCTGAAGACGGCCGAGATCGAGCTCCTGCTCGGCAAGCAGGTATCGACCCGCCTGCTCGGCGCCCACCAGGAACTCGCCTTCCGCGTCGGCAAGATGCGCAAGAAGTTCGCGACGCAATACGGCTTCGTCGTTCCGGAAATCAAGGTTTCGGACGACATCAGCATTCCGGACAAGTCCTACCATATCCGCATTCATGGAACGACGGTCGCATCCAACGTCGTGCGCGTCGGCGAAGTGCTCGTCGTCACCGGCGGCGGCCGGCGCCCAAGCGTGCCGGGCGACGAGATCCGGGAACCCGCCTTCGGCATGCCCGCCGTCTCGATCCTCGAAACATTCGTCGATGACCTGCGCCGCGAAGGCTTCCACCCGATCGACAACGTCTCGGTGGTCCTGACGCACCTCTCCGAGGTCATCCGCAACAATCTTCCGCAGCTTCTGTCCTACAAGGACGTCAAGCTGCTGATCGAGCGGCTCGATCCGGAATACCGCAAGCTCGCGGATGAAATCTGCTCGTCGCACATGTCCTATTCGGGCCTGCAGGCGGTGTTGAAGCTGCTGCTGGCCGAACGCGTCTCCATCCGCAACCTGCACCTCATCCTGGAAGCCGTCGCCGAACTGGCGCCGCATGTGCGCAAGACGGAGCAGATCGTCGAGCATGTCCGCATCCGCATGGCGCAGCAGATCTGCGGCGACCTTGCCGAGAACGGCGTGCTGCCCGTCCTGCGCCTCGGCAACCGCTGGGACATGGCCTTCCACCAGGCGCTGAAGCGCGACGCGAAAGGCGAAATCGTCGAATTCGACATCGATCCGCGCCAGCTCGAGGAGTTCAGCGAGCAGGCGACCAAGGTTATCCGTGAATTTCTCGACCGTGGCACGCCCTTCGTGCTGGTCACATCGCCCGAATCCCGCTCTTATGTGCGCATGATCATCGAACGACTCTTTGCCACATTGCCGGTTCTCTCCCATGTCGAGCTTGCCAAGGGCATCGAGATCAAGATCCTCGGCTCGATCTCATGATCGAGGATCCGCAGGGCACGGTGCTGGCGCTCTTTGCCGCATTCTGCCGTATCGGCGGTTGTTTCCTTCTCCTGCCCGGCTTTTCTTCTGCGCGCGTCGCCATGCAGATCAGGCTGTTTGCGGCGGTTGCCGTGTCGATGGCGATCCTGCCCATCATGTGGGATACGATCTATCCGCGCGTCAGTTCGCCGACCGCCACCTTCGTCGGCCTGATCGTGGTGGAAACCCTGATCGGCGCCGTCATCGGCCTGATCACGCGCTACTACGTTCTCGGCCTCCAGTTCGCCGGCACGGTGCTGACGATGATGATCGGCTTCAACGCGCCGCCGTCGCCCGACGTGATCGAGGATACGGCGGAAAACCAGCTGACCAACCTCCTGAGCTTCACCGGCCTGCTGATCCTCTTCATGCTGGATTTCCATCATGTGGTGTTCAAGGCGCTGGTCGATTCCTACACCACCATGCCGATGGGCGCGGATTTCAATGCGCAAAGTGCGCTGATCACCTTGACCGATACGCTGGCGCAGACGTTCACCATCATGCTGCGGCTGGCCAGTCCGTTCATCATCTACGGCCTCGTCTTCAACGTGGCCGTCGGCCTCGTGAACAAGCTGGCGCCGCAGATTCCGATCTACTTCATCTCTCTGCCCTATATTATCCTCGGCGGCCTGTTCCTCGTCTATTTCGGGATATCGTCGCTGATGGAGATTTTCGCGGCCGGTTTCATCCCGGTCTTCGAGGGCAGTTGACGATGCGTCGCGAACTGGGGGAGGGCCGGAGATGAAAAGTCGTTCGGACAAGCTGCAGCGTCTCGTCGTCGTCCAGCGCCATCTCGAGCAGATGGCGGAGATCGATCTCGCCAATACGACCGAGCAGCGCCAGGAAGTGGCCGAGACGATGGATGTCGTTGCGGACGCCATGAACTCGCTCGATCCGCTGCATCGTGCGTTCTCCACGATCTACTCCGGCCAGATGGGCAAGCTTCGCCAGCGCGACCAGATGCTGGCCGGCGTGCAGCAGATGCACGAGATCCGCGTCCTGAAGGAGCGGACCAAGGGCGACCGGCTGGAAGAGCACATGCTCGACGCCCGCTCGAGCGAAGACCGCGAGGCGGCCGACGACGCGATCTACGATCTGATCGACCAGCGATTGACGCGCAGGGACGACCAGTAGGTCGAAATCCGCACCGGCAATCGCGCCACCAGCCTCCCGTAAGGTTGACCGGCGATAGTCATCCTCCAAGGACGAAATGCGATTTGCCGAATTCGATCAGGTGCTTCCCGCTCCATCAGCGGGGTAGCCGTCGAGCAGCGGATAAGCGGCGATATCCGTCCTTCATCATCTGCCTGCAACTGCCATGAGGGCGCAAGCGGCAACCCGGACAATATCCGAGAGGCGAACTGACGTGGCAATTTCCCCCCCCAGCGATCTTGTGCTCGACGTTGTGCGCGCCGCCGATCCTGCTTCGGTGCAGGAGGCGCAGGCCAAGCTGAAATCAAACCGTGCATCCTTTGAAGCCACGAGTCTCGCCGAAGCCGGCAATGGCTTCAATTCCGCCGTCGGTATCCTGAACCGGGACAGTGCTTCCCGCGCTTCCGCATCCGACGGCGCGTCCAGCAAGGCCATTCCGGAGACCTATCGCAAGTTCGAGGCGATGGTTCTTCAGAACTTCGTCAAGTCGATGCTGCCGGCCGAGAGCGAGGAAATCTACGGCAAGGGCACGGCCGGCGAAATGTGGCGCAGCATGATGGCCGACGAGATGGGCCAGGTGATCTCCAAGCGCGGCGGCATCGGTATCGCCAAGAGCCTGATGCGCAACGAGGCCGTCAACGAGGCTTCGGGCGACATCGCCAGCAGCGGCGATATCGCGCGGGGAGCCTCCACCGCCATGGTCCAGGAAATGCAACGCAACACCTTTGCCGACCTTACCCCCGGCGAGAAGCACCACAAGAACGCGTAGTCGGAGGAAACATCAATGGATATTGCAACGAACGACCTTCGCATGCGCACGGTTCTCGGCCGGCTTGAAAACATCATCGATACCGAGAACGAGAAGATCGGCCACGATCCGCATTTCGATCTCCAGACATCGAATGCGCACAAGAGCCGCTGCCTCTACGAACTCGCCATGCTCTCGCGCGACGTGCTGCCCGAGCATATGCCGCGTGCTTTCGCCCACCAGATGAAGGTCGTGCGCCAGAAACTGGCCGTGAACGCGCAGCGCGTGTCCGCCCATCTCGAAGCCGTGCGCTCCGTCGTCCAGCTTCTCAAGGATGCCGTGCGTGACCAGGAAGCCGACGGCACCTATTCGCAGGAGCAGTTCCGCATGAGTGCACACTCATGATCAAGCTCATTGTCACGGGCGTCTGGATCTGCGTCATCACGCTTGCCTCCGTCTACTTCTCGATGCAGATGGCGGCAGCGCCGAAGGTCGATGAGGATGCGGCGAACAAGGCGGCGGCGCTCGAACTCGTCAATGGCAATGTCACGACCATTCCGGTCATCGCGGACGGCGAGGTCAAGGGCTATTTCCTTGCCCGCCTGTCCTATACGGCCAACAAGGAACTCGCTGCCAAGCAGACCGTGCCCGTGCCGCAGATGATCACCGACGAACTCTATTCTCTGCTCGTCGGCAAGAAGATGATCGATGTCGGCAACCTGTCGAGCTTCGATGTCGATCTCTTCCGCAAGACCGTCAAGGAAGGTCTCAACGAGCGCTTCGGCGCCGAGGTCGTCGCCGAGGTGCTGGTCGAGCAGATCGATTTCATCACCAAGGCCGATGTGCACGCCAGCCCTCTCAAGCAGGGCGTGACGATCGCGCGCGGCGAGGTGCCGGAAGCAAAGCCGAGCACGTCCGGCGGACACTGAATCGACCGCATGATCCCTCGCCGAAGCGATTCCGCTTCGGCTGGAAATTCTCTAGCGCGAGGGCAGGCTGGTATCGCTCTGCCCGGCGTATTTGCCACTGTGGCCGAGCTTGTAGCGCAGGACGTGGTAGAGAAACTTCGGGTTTCCGACGAGATAGCGACGCCACAGGCGGCTCGGTTCCTGGACAAGACGGAAAAGCCATTCGAGGCGGTAGCGCCGGATGCGTTCCGGTGCCCGCGGCACGTCTCCGGCGAGAAAGTCGAAGAGAGCGCCGACGCTGATGACCAGCCGCGCATGGCCCGGCCCGACATGCCGGTCGATCCACTTTTCCTGCATCGGACTTCCCATGGCGACGAGCAGGATATCCGGCTCGACATCGCGCACCTTGGCCATGATCCTGTCGGAATCGTTCCGGTCGAAGAACCCGTCCGAAATCGGAATGAATTCGTGCCACGGCGCATGGTCGCGGAAATTCCGGGCGGCCCTCAACAGGGTGGAGCGCTTCGTGCCGATCATCGCGACCCGCATCGGCTTCTCGATATAGGTCATCAGGGCAGGCACGAAGTCCGTGCCGTTGAGATTTGCCGGAAACTTCCTGCCGTGGAAGATCAGCGAGGCGATGTCCACGCCATGGCCGTCAGGCAGCACGACCTGGCGCTCCAGCACGGCCCGATAATCCGGATCGGTCATCATCAGGTTCGCATTGTTGGCGTTCAGGAATGCGATGACCGTTTGCCCGAAGGGCATGCAGGCGACCTGTTCCGCAAAGGCGAAAGCGTCAGCCCAGCCGAGGTCGCAGACGGGTATGCCGAGAATGTCGCGCTGGGAGGCGGAGATCGTATTTCCGGAGAAGAGGTTCATGCGCTCTCTCCCGATGCCGCCGGGGAAACGTGCGGCGCATTCCGGCGCGCGCCGTCAAGGCGCAACGGCACGGAAGCGATTGTCTGGCGGGTGGTTGAAAACATTGCTTTCTCGCGATCTCTGCAATCTCCCGACATCCCTAGCAATTTCGGCTGAAGGTCCACTTAAGCTATTCATTAGAAAGCGGTTTCGGCGGTTTACGCTTCCTTCACCATGCCGACGTCCGTCGGCGTCAACCGGCTGGAATCAATGCGTCTTTCCCTTCGGCCAATATCCGGTCGGAACCGCCTGGCGGTTTCAGACGGCGACGGAAATGGTTCAAAAGAGCGCAACTTTCTTGAAGGCGCGGCCTCGTCTCGCATCGGGACGCGCCTGCATCCGGAGATGGCCAATGGGGCATCCCGGCGCTTTGGCCGCGGCGGCAGGCTCTTGCATTTATCCGATTGGGACAGCATAGGGCGCTGAGAGGCCAATTTGCCGGTTTGGTGCCGACTAGATTGGCGCCAGTTCGCCAGGGAGAGAAACGTGACCACCATCATCGACGGGAAGAAGGTTGCTGCGTCCGTGATCGACGCCGTCAAGGGCGCCGCCGCCACGCTGGAGGCTGAAGCTGGCGTCAAGACCGGGCTTGCGGTGGTCATCGTCGGCGACGACCCGGCGAGCCACGCCTATGTGTCGTCGAAGAGCCGGATGGCGAAGGAATGCGGCTTTACGTCGGTGCAGCACACGCTGCCGGCGGAGACGACGCAGGAAGAGCTTGCAGCGCTCGTCGCGACGCTCAACGACGACGAAAGCATCCACGGCATTCTCGTCCAGCTTCCGCTGCCGAAGCCGCTCAATTCCGAGCCGATCATCCAGTCGATCCGTCCGGAAAAGGACGTGGACGGGCTGCATGTGGTCAATGCCGGCAAGCTTGCGACCGGCGATCTCGAAGGCGGCCTCGTGTCCTGCACGCCGGCTGGCTCCATGGTCTTCGTCCGCCGGACCCATGGCGACGATCTCTCCGGCCTCAACGCCGTCGTCATCGGCCGCTCCAACCTCTTCGGCAAGCCGATGGCAGCGCTGCTGCTTGCGGCGAACGCGACGGTCACCACCGCCCATTCGCGCACGAAGGATCTGCCGGCGGTCTGCCGCAATGCCGATATCCTCGTTGCCGCCGTCGGCCGCCCGCAGATGGTCAAGGCCGACTGGGTGAAGCCCGGCGCCACCGTCATCGACGTCGGCATCAACCGCATTCCCGCGCCGGAAAAGGGCGAGGGCAAGACGCGCATGGTGGGCGACGTGGACTTCGAGGATTGCGTCAAGGTCGCGGGCGTGATCACGCCTGTGCCGGGCGGTGTCGGTCCCATGACCATCGCCATGCTGATGGCGAACACCGTGATCGCTGCCTATCGCAAGGCCGGACGCACGCCGCCGAAGTTCTGACGATGTCTATTTGTCCGCAGGGGCAGGGCCGGTTGACGCGCGCACGATAAGGTCCGCCTTCCAGAGCTCCTGCTCGGGCATCGGGTCGAGCTTCAGGATGCCCGACATCAGCCGCTTGGCAATACGTTGCCCGGCGGCCCTGAGCGACGAGCGCGTCGTCGTCAGCGGCACCGTGAAATTTTCCGGCTTCAGCATCGGCAGCACGTCGTCATGCGCGATGATCGAGACGTCCTTGCCGATCCTGAGCCCCGCCTGGTTCAGCGCCCTGACCGCACCGAGCGCGAGCACCGTACTGGAGCAGAGGACTGCGGTCGGCGGCGCCTCCAGTTGCAGGAAGCGCTGCATGCCGCGATAGCCGTGCTCGTCTGACATCGTCGAGTGCTGGACGCGGTCGTCGCTGAGATCGAGGCCGTTTTCCTTCAACGCCCGCTCAGTGCCCTTCCTGCGACGAATCGCGAAGGCGAGCTGTTCCGGTCCGTTGAGGAGCGCGACGCGCCGGTGCCCCAGTTGCACCAGCAGGCGCGTCGCATCGTAGAAGGCGGCGGTGTTGTCGATGTCGAGGTAGGGATAGTCGGTCGGAATGCCGATCGAGCGGCCATGCACGATGAAGGGCGTTTCTAGCGAGCGCAGCAGCGCGATGCGCGGGTCCCTTTCGCGCATATAGGCGAGGAAGACCGCATCCACATTGCCGCTTGCGACCAGCCGCCGACAGGTCGCGGCCTCGTCGTCGGGATGGCTCGGCGTGATGACGAAATGAAAGTCGTGTTTGACCGCCTCGTCGCCGAGACCGGCCAGGAACTCGCCGAAATGCACGTCTGAATCGTGGCCGTCGGCCGTCGGCATGACGAGGCCAATGGAGCCGGCGCGCCCGGTCGCAAGCCGCTGTGCGGCGCGGTTCGGGCGGTAGCCGGTCTGCTTGACCGCATCGAGCACGCGCTGGCGCGTATCCGCATTGACCTCCGGATATCCGTTCAATGCCCGGCTGATCGTTGTCTGGGAGAGACCCAGCAACTGCGATAGCTGCTTCAGATTCACATGTTTGGTCCCGTCGAATGTCGAAGCGCTTTGAATTTCTGCCAAGCCATTGGGAAAATGCGTTCAAAGCGTTATGATCATCTATCATCACGCGTTGTGACGGCAAAAGGAAAATTGGCTCTCTTGCGTCGCAAAATTGCGCTGCATTGCACCAAATACGCCGTTTTTTGATGAGTTGAACACGGAGGTACTTGACGAAGACGCGGGTGAAGTGGGATGAAAGGATACCCAAAGCGCTTTGAATTTTGAAACGTTTGGAGGTTGCCCGGCGATGCAATGACCGGGCCAGTGATGGGAGGCTAATCACGTGAAGAAGACATTTCTGATGACTGCCGCCGCGATCGCGCTTCTGGCCGGTGCGGCACATGCCGCCGAGCTGAAGTTCGCACCCGGCGAGGATTCCAAATTCAACTGGCAGAGCTACGAGGACTTCAAGTCCAAGAACGACCTGAAGGGCCAGACGCTGACGATCTTCGGACCCTGGCGCGGCGAAGACCAGACGCTCGTCGAATCCGTTCTCGACTATTTCCGCGAGGCGACCGGCGCCGAGGTGAAATATTCCTCGTCCGAGAACTACGAACAGCAGATTGTCATCGACACGCAGGCCGGCAGCCCGCCGGATATCGCCGTGCTGCCGCAGCCGGGCCTCATCGCCGACCTCGCATCCAAGGGTCATCTCGTGCCGCTCGGCGACGAGACGAAGAGCTGGCTGCTTGAGAATTATGCTGCCGGCCAGTCCTGGGTCGATCTTTCGACCTACAAGGACAAGGACGGCAATGCCCAGCTTTTCGCCTTCCCCTACAAGATCGACGTGAAGTCGCTCGTCTGGTACGTGCCGGAAAACTTCGAGGATGCGGGCTACGAAGTGCCCGAGACCATGGAGCAGCTGAAGGCGCTGACCGAGCAGATCGTTGCCGATGGCGGCACGCCCTGGTGCATCGGTCTCGGTTCGGGCGGCGCCACCGGCTGGCCGGCGACCGACTGGGTCGAGGACCTGATGCTGCGCACGCAGACGCCTGAAACCTACGACAAGTGGGTCACCAACGAAGTTCCGTTCACCGATGCGGCCATCGTCGGCGCGCTGGACGAATTCGGCTACTTCGCCAAGAACGACAAGTTCGTCGATGGCGGCGCGGCTGCGGTGGCCTCCACCGACTTCCGCGACAGCCCGAAGGGCCTCTTCGCCTCGCCGCCGAAGTGCTACATGCACCACCAGGCGTCGTTCATCCCGTCCTTCTTCCCGGAAGGCACGGAAGTCGGCCAGGATGCGGACTTCTTCTACATGCCCGCCTACGAGAGCAAGCCTGATCTCGGCAAGCCTGTGCTCGGCGCCGGCACGCTGGCGATGATCACCCGCGACACGCCGGCTTCGCGCGCCTTCATCGAGTTCCTGAAGACGCCGATCGCGCATGAAGTCTGGATGGCGCAGTCGAGCTTCCTGACGCCCTTCAAGAGCGCCAATCCGGAAACCTACGCCAACGGGCCGATGAAGAAGCAGGGCGAAATCCTGCTCAACTCCACGACCTTCCGCTTCGACGGGTCCGACCTGATGCCGGGCAAGATCGGCGCGGGCGCATTCTGGACCGCGATGGTCGACTATGTCGGCGGCAAGTCCTCCGCAGACGTCGCCGAGAGCGTCCAGAAGGCATGGGATGCCATCAAGTAAATGACGGCGACCCCGGCCGGCGCGCTGCCGGCCGGGGTCGAAGCAGACGAAAAGGCATCCGGGGGAACCGGACAGCGTCGCGCGCCAAAATAGCATCGATATGAGGCCGCAGACGGCATTCCTGGGGAGGAAGTGGCATGCAGCAGCTCTTATTCGCCGTCTTCACGATGATTGCGGGCGTCCTTGCCTGTATCGCCTATTTCTACGGAACCAACTGGCTGCTCGACAAAGCCTTTCCGTCGAAGGGTCTGACCGGCGCGCAGGCGTCGCAGAATCTGCGCATCACCAACCGGATCCGTCCCTGGCTCTTCATGGCGCCGGCGCTGGCCGCACTCGCCGTCTACCTCGTCTATCCGGTCTTCGAGTCCGTTCGCCTCAGCTTCCACGGCCGCGATGGTCGCGACTTCGTGGGCTTCAGCAATTTCATCTGGATGCTGAACGATGGCGAATTCCGCCAGTCCATCTTCAACAATTTCCTCTGGCTGCTCGTCGTGCCGGCGCTGGCAACCTTCTTCGGCCTTATCATCGCGGCGCTCACCGACCGGATCTGGTGGGGCAATATTGCCAAGACGCTGATCTTCATGCCGATGGCGATCTCCTTCGTCGGCGCGGCCGTCATCTGGAAGTTCGTCTATGACTTCCGCGCCGAGGGCAATGAGCAGATCGGCATCCTGAATGCGCTGGTCGTCTGGCTCGGCGGTTCGCCGGAAGCCTGGATGACCATTCCGTTCTGGAACAACTTCTTCCTGATGGTCATCCTGATCTGGATCCAGACCGGCTTCGCCATGGTCATCCTGTCCGCGGCGCTCCGCGGCATTCCGGAAGAAACGATCG